>JABWCD010000023.1 GCA_013359265.1 Candidatus Hydrogenedentota bacterium | reverse complement strand
TCTGCTCTTCCGTAAACCGCTTCTTCTTCATCTCGGACCTCCTTCATGCCCGGAGATCCTAACATTCCAACTGGTCTACTTTTAGGGGAGCACGCCCGGTCGATATTGAATCGACGGTTATAACTTGGGGCGTTTCGGAGAACCAGCCGAGTATCCCCAATGAGGCGCACAATGAAAAAGAGTGGGCCGGACTCGGTACCGGACATGGCCTGACCAAGCCTGAAAGAGCACGTCGGACTTGGCTGTTCGAACACGATCTTGATATTGCGCATCATTACGCGAAACGCAGCCATCGAGATCCAATTATTTGTGTCGAGCAGGGCCTCCTCGCCAGCGCCAACACCGTCAAGCAATTGCGCGATACCTGTGTCCCCCTTCTTCTGGCGAACATAGCGGTCGAGGGTATGCGTATTTATGCAGCAAACCTCACGTGGCATTGAGCCGGAAGTAGCGGGCATGGCCTCCGAACTGGCCGTCATGGGCAGGTGACCTCCCCCCTATTTTGGATGCCGGACTAACCACATTAACCACATAGCAGTCAAAAGAATACCCCAATTGAAGTGGCAAATGTCATCATGTGGGCAATCGCGATGTTTCACACGTATCGGGGGCCCAATAGGCACACTAAGTGCTTCGGCGCCAGGTTGTATTTTTCAGATTTTGACAGCCGGTTTTCGGTGACTATGGTAGGAGCGCAATTTCCGCTCTACGTCGCGGAGCTTCTGCTTCAAAAGTTTTCGTGCTCGTAGGTATCGTCGCAAAGGTATGGGGTCGCGCATTCGGGTTGCGAATGCGCTTGCCCATTTAAACCTTCCTATTCCGTTACTACTCCCGAGGGGATACTCAGAACTGTCCGGATTTGCGGAATGCGTTGATGCCGAGTGTGATGACGGCGCCGACGACCAGACCGGCCGCAAGAGGGCCGAATTCCTGGATGACGCGTCCGTTGTCGTGTGCCCAGGTGATGATGGCAATCGTCAGCAACAGGCCGAGTCCCACGGCGAGCGGTCCGCCGACGTGGAGGCCGTCGGCGTTGCGCCAGAAGGCGATGCGGCCGAGTCCGTAGAAGATGAGGATGCCGATGATGACGTTGTAGAGGTCCGGGTTTTGGAAATATGTCTTGGTGAGGAAATCCATGGTGTTGCTCCTGTGGTGTGCGCTATGCGATACGCGCCTGTAAGTATATTATCGCATAGTTTTCCGTCGCTTGTCTATAGCATACTTCTTGGATACCATAGCTTCGCAATGGGAGGTGGCGTATGGATTTAGCGGAGAAAGTGAAGTCGTTGCGTGAGGCCCGGCGCCTGAGCGTGGAGGAGTTGGCCGAGTCCTCGGGTATCTCGAAGCCATATATCTGGCAAATAGAGAGCGGTCGGCGAGCGAACCCCACAGGCGAGGTGTTGCGCAAGCTTGCGGCGGCGCTGGGTACGACCGTATCCGACCTTGTGGGCGTGCCCGAGATCATTTCAAAGGACGTGCTGGCGAAGGTGCCGAAGGGGCTCCGAGACTTGGCGCGCAAGCGCGGGAAGGAGATTGGTCTGCAGGAGCAGGACGTGGAGATGCTGAAGCAGATACATTTTAGAGGTCGAAGGCCGGAGAAATCTGAAGATTGGGAACTCGTCTTCTTGTTCTTGAAGAGAATACTGGGATAGACGAGCAAGCGTTGCTTGCGAGGAATAGCCCAGGATTCACTTGTGCGGAAGTGGAATCGGATGAATAGTCCTTCATCTAGCTTGAGCAGGCCATCCTGCGCTGGAACTCCTGAAATACCCTCCAAAGGTGTTGTCTTTCGCTTTCCGCGTTCAGATTAGGTCTTGGTTCTTCTCTACCACCTCCTGGGCCTGGATGACTTTCAGGTCCACTCCTTGGAACTCTTTGGGCGCGCAGACCGCGATTTCTCGGTGCGCATCTTCATTGGTTGCGATGAGTACGATTGGCGCGTGGCCTTTCTTTACGTTCTTGACGACGTTGGCGCGCCAGTCCGAGCGTCCGGTTTCAATCTCGCACGCGACGATGCGGCCTTCTCTCCTTGCGATGATATCCGTGAAACCGTTTACAGGTTCTTCCATACTTGCCGTCCACCCCAATCGTTGGAGGTGCTCGGCTACTTTCGTTTTCCAGTATTCGTGTTCGAGGCTGCCCCATCTGGACCTGTCCGGGACTTCGTAGTCGTGCCGCCGGAGAGTTCGTTTGCCTTCTTCGGTGAGTTCGAGAAGCACAACCCGGCCGCTGCGCGTGGGAATCTCGATGGTGCTGACGAGTCCTAGCTGTACGCATTGCTCTTTTACCGTGTTTCCTTTGCGCCTGCTGATGCCGAGGCGCCGGTACCTTTCCACGATTCCGGAAAGTGGTTGCTGCGCCACGTCGAAGAGCAACGCCTTATGGTTGTCCGCGAGTCCCGGCTGCGGCTCTGTTGGGCTCTCCGAAGGCACTGATGTCGCAATCGAATCGATTGGGTTTGCTTCCGTCGGTTGCTCAACGACGGTTGGCGCGAGGCGGTAGGGCTGCATTTTCTCTCGAAGCATGGTGTCGCTGATCGTGCCTTTGGGTATGGGTGTGTGCGGGACGCGTACGCGGAAGGCCCGAGGCCAGCGTCCCTGCAACTTCACCACTGCTGAGCCGACGGGGAGTCTTCCTAGTACTTCCTTTTCTTCGTCTTGCAGGAGCATGGCCGCGGCGATGGCGCTCACGTCTGCGCTGTGTTTGAGGTTCATGGTGAGCGTCGTATATGTGTTTCCGAGGGCCGGCAGGGAGATGAGGCTGGGGTGTTGATCGATAAGCGTAATTGCTTCGCCGAGTTCGCGAATTTCTCGCAGGATGGTTTCGGTGATGACTTCCCCGCCGCGCCCTGTCTGTTTGGCGAGAATGTGGTGGGCTTCCTCGATGATGATGGCATGCTTGAATGTCTCGCGATCGGGTTGCGCGAGTCGGTAATGGTGAATCCAGAGCAAGAGCGATTGGGTAATGAGTGCTTTGTCCGCGTTGGTCAAACCATCAAGTTCGAGGATTACATTCTTAGACAGCAATCCCCCGACGTTGGGCTGTACGCCGGTATTGACTACTTCTCCCATGTGTCCAAAGCACATGCTTTTCACGCCGCGCATGGTGGAGTCCATCCACAACGCCTGCCTGCCTTTGACCGGGTGCTCGTGGAGCCAGGTAAGGACGTCGTTGAAGGTCGGGTACTGCTTTGGTCTCGCCGAGTAGACGCCTTTCTCTTTGTATACAGCGTGAATGGCCTCTTGCAGTAAGAACATGACACCTTCTCCGAGGTAGTAGCTCGTCGCTATAATCTCGATGAGTTTCTTGAGCCAGACTGCTGCGTCCGTGCCTTCGGGTGGTATGAGTGGGTTGAACACGAACGGCGCGGTGTCGCGTCCGACGGTGTAGACAAGTATCTCCTGGTCAGTCACTGCCAACAGATCGCGATAATTCCGCTTCCAATCGAATATGACAAACGGCTTCTTGTGATCAAGAAAATCTTGGATGACGTGAAACACGGTGTTGGTTTTTCCCGCGCCCGATCTTCCGAAGATGGCCGTGTGTTGGATAATCTCGTCCTCCCGCATGCCGAAGGGATAGAGCAGATTGCCTGCGTACTCGACGTGACCCAGGGGATAGTCTCCCGCCACGATCTTCTCGGGTGGCGCGGAGAGGTGCACTTCCGGGTTCTCCACGTCGCTTCCCAGTAGTCGGGCAGCAAGCAGATTAAGTACGGTCTCTATTTCCTGTTTGCCTCTGTAGTCTTCGGCGAGGTAGGCGAGCCAGTACTGGTCTGCCTTGGCGCCGATGATGGGTTTCAATGTCCGGCAGAGTTGTTGTACGTCCATGGGTTCGTAGATGCGTCGCCGAAGAGTGCGCTCTTTTGTTTTTCCTGGCTGAATTCTCGTAATACTTCGCGCAGTTCGGTCTTGAGGCGGGTTACGTCGCGCCAGCATTCGACCTCTTCGTTGCGCTTCTCGGTGTCGGTGGAAAGGATCTCGCGTTCCAGATTGATGCGGACTCGCTCGATCTGAGGGTTCATGCCCCAGTTGCAGTTATTGAGTTCGAGGAGGCGCGTGCCGAGACGTATCGATTGGTATTCGAGTTGATGGAGGTTTTCGTATTTGAGGCTGATGCGCTCGTAGATGCTTCCCAGGATATCTTCAACGCTTTTACCGAGGAAGGTGCGCTTGGCGGAAAAGAAGGTGTCCAATGGGTCCTGGCTCGGCTTAACGGCGAGACTGTCTGTAACGGCGTCAAGGTGTGCGCTGCCACCTGCCGAGGGAGCGTACGGTGCAGCGCTGTCGCTGGGTGTAAACGTATAGGACGATAAAGGCGGGACATTGTAAGAAGTCGAGCGGCGATTGGGATTGGAGGGAAGCGCGTAGAGTGAAGAAAAGGTGTACCAGTCGAGATAGGGTTTGGGTTGCGGGAATCCGAAGTTCATGTTCATCACCAGATGTTGCTTCTGGCGAGTGGTAAAGTGAGGTTGTATTTAAGCGTTTCGCTTCAGCGCGGTGCCTTTTCTCTATGAGCGCTGTCCCACAGTGTGTGGGCGCGTCAGTGAAATGAAACCGTCCTGTCCCATTAGCACCCGGTCTTGCCCGAAGACCGCCCGTGCCTCCACGACGCGTTCCTGTTGCCACTGCTCGTCCAACAACTCCGGGTGGGTTTCGGCGAGGTAATCGAGGAAATAGCGCGGCGTGTTCGCCGAACGGGTGCCGCACTTGAAGAACAGCATGGTTACGTACGCAACGCCGATGTCCTTGAACCGCTGCAGCGTGCCCTGCAGATCGTTCCACAAGCTGAAGGGGCTCAGTGTGACCACCACGAATAGTCCGGCTTCGCGGAGTCTGGTTACACAGTTCATGCGTTGCTCGAATGACGGTGTGGCACGTTCCCACGCATTGATGAGGTCGTTGCGGTCGGTGCCGATGCTGTAACTGAACACCACTGCCGGTCCGCCATCGGACGGATGGGTATCTGCCGCATAGTGCACAATGATGTCCGCGTCACGGTCCGGGCGGAAGCGGCTCTGCACGGCGATCCGCTTGGGCCGCAGTTCGGGTGGTACGGCGCACAGCGTTTCCCAGATGCCGCGTGTGACCTTCGGTGTGGAAGCGTAGGGGTCGGTGACGCCGCTCCAGTAGAGGGTCTTGTTCGCGAGCGTTCCTTTTTCCAGGTGGGCGCGGAACTTCTCGATGGGCCGCTCCTTGTGCCGGAGGATGAAGCCCCACAAGTCGCCCAGGCGTCCTTTGACGGATACGGGTGCGAGCATGTAGCCGTTCTTGACGTAACAGAAGAGGCAGCCGCCGGGGCATCCGACCATGAGTTGCATGGTGTGGTCGAAGCCGTCCATGAAGCCCCGTCCGGCGGTGAGGATGTCCGCCTGGCTTTTGCCGACGCTCACGCTGGCAGGCGGTTCATGGCCGAAAAACCGGGTGTACAGTTTACAGTTGGTAGCGGACATGGTAGCGCCTCCTATTATATGGGACGTTGTGGCCGTCCATACGTATAGACGTGTCGTGCCGCTTTGTTGTCCGTTCCGGCAGGTCGACTGGATGGCGCGTCCATCCGGCGGATAGGGAGGCGGTACTTCCTTATGGGTTTCCCGCCTCCCGAGACAGCCGCGATTAGGCGGCTCGTACGAAGCCGCCGACCAGGGACACCTTGCCGTTCACCAGCGCCAGCGCGAGTTCCTCGGTGGTGTAGGTGTTGTTTTCATGGTTGGGTTCGAGGATGGCGTTGCCGCGCAGGTGGCGGAGGGCGTACATCGTCAATAACAGGCAGTGCAGTGTGGGCACATCTTCGAGTACGGACAATTTCACGGCTGTCGCCGGCAGCTTCGTTACCAGGACGAGCCGGTTGGCTGTGAAGTAGGCGTTCATGTCCTGCTGCTTTTCCGCGTACTTCTGTGCCGCCAGTTTGGCGAGCTTTGCCAGCAGTTCCTCCTTGTTGCCGGTCATGGGGACGCCGTAGGTGCGGAGTACCTCGCGGAGTTGTTCTCCGTTCGACGCACATGTTGGGTACTTGCCGATGTGGTAGGCCTCGATGCGGGCCTGCCGGAGTTCGGCATAGGCGGTTTGTCCTTCGTCCTTGCTCTTGTAGTTGAGCCGAGGGAACGAGGGAGCCGCTTCTTCCACCTCTGTCATCTTGCTGAGGTGTTCCATGTCGGTCTGGAAGACCAAGCGTCCGCGGTCGGTGCGCCAGCGGGTCGCGAACTCTTCGGCCGCGGCGCGTTTTGTTGGACTCCCGCCTACGTCGGGGTGGAAGGTCAGGTTGTTGCCCGAGCGCGTGACATGCCACTGGATGTGGACCCCGCAGAGCCGCGGGTCTTTCGAGCGCAATAGGGTGGTCATGGTCAGGTGCTTGAGTTCTGGCACGAGCCGTAGCCGCCCTTGTTCGTCGGTGACGCTTTGCAGGAACCGCGTGTGCCGGAAGTTTGGCGTGGGGATACCCTCGGCGATGAGCAGGGTATCCTTGTCCGCGAAGTCTTCGAGCGACAGGAGCGCGCCGAGGTTGTAGTTGTCGATGTCGTCGTAGCTCGAGAGCTTGATGCGTTTGTCCTTGCTCTTGAGGAATTGGCGGAGGTCCTGGAACCCGGGGTGCGCTTTCTCCGCGAGCCTCAGCGCCATTCCGTGGTCCCACGTCTCGCGAATGCGCCCCTTGGCGATCTCGAGCAGGTCAAGGTAGGTGAGTTCGTCCACGAAGTAGACGTCGTCGCGGATGTTCTCGAGCAGCCGCTCGAAGCGTGAGCTCATCTTCCCGTAGTATGCGCCGGGCGAGGTGATGTTGCTGGTATACCCCAGGCCGGTAAGCGTAGTGACTCTTGCGGCGTCCTGGTTGAACCGTTCGAGGAATGCCTCTTCGAGCGAAGGGTGTTTGTCCGGGCCCATCCAGGGATGGACGCCGTGGAGCAGTACGTCCGCGACGGGCACCGGTACGAGGTCCCAGCGCAGTCGATTGAACTGCGGGATGTCGTTGTCCGGCTCGAGCCAGAGCCGGAATGTTTCGAGCGTTTTCATGCGGCCTTTCCTCCTTTCATTGGGTCCGTTTCGCCGTTGAGCATGGATTCGAATGTCTCGATGTCCTCGGCGATGGCGTGCTCGGTGTCCTGGACTTTCCGTGGGGTGAGATTCCCTGTGTCCACGAGCTGTTTCACCCGCTGGTATGCGACCAGCTTCGTCAAGTCGGTGGGATGGTCGAGCAGCCGTTCCACTTCGTGTACATATTCGATGTCCCGGTTGCGCAGGTGGCCGATGCATTTCGTGCTGAGGTTTTCCGGCGCGACTTTCGCGGACAGCGATGCGAGCAGTTCCTGCGGAACCGTGCCTGGACGGCGCGCCTCGACTTGCAGTGCCGTGTACGCAAGGAGCGTGATGTCCCGGTCTTCGGCCATGAGGTCGGTCCAGGCTTTGGACAGCGCGAACTCGCCGAGGTCGCAGGTCAGCAACAGCTCCGCCTTGCGCATGAGGTCCGGTGTGGTGAAGAGTTCGTAGATAAGGTTGACCGTATGCAGTTCGGCGCCTTCTTCAAAATACCGGCTGAGGAGGTCGAAGCATATCTCCATCTTGTGGACGGCCTCGTCCCGTTTGAGAGACGCGTCGTTGAGGCCGACGGGTATGCTGCTCTGTACCACGTAGCGGGACGACTGTACGAAGTCTGGCAGCGGCGCCTGGAGTACTTCCGCTTTCGCGAGTTCGACGGCGCGGTTGGCGATGAGATTGCGGTGGATGAACCCCAGCCGGCGGCCGTCGAGCGCCACTTCGCCTTTCGTCTCGCGCACGAGCAGGTCGCAGAACTTCGCGAGAAACTCCGGCAGGGTCCCGAGCTGGTCCCGGAGCCTGAGGAAGTGTCTGCCCGCGATGGCGAGTACCGTTCGCAGGTTTGTGGCGACTTCTTCCAGGTTGGTTTGCGGCACGGTCCCCGCGGACACGCCATTGGTCCACTCGGACAAGCTGGGTGCGTCATCGCCGTTGATGTGCGTGGCGACCCGGATGCGGTCTGCTTCGTCCATCTGAAGGATCTCCGGCGGGTAGAGGAAGAGGGCGAAGCGGCCGATGAGCGCGTCGTCCAGGGCTTGGGTGGCGCTGTAGCTAAGCGGGTTCATGGCGCTCCACACCCATTTGACCCGGGTGGTGAAGCCCATGATTCTCCTTGAGCGGATGATCTCGAGCCATTTGCTTTGGAGTTCGGGTACCGCGCGGTTGAGTTCGTCAATGAGGACGAGTTCCTTGTCCCAGATGGTGACGGGGCTCGGGACGTACTCGACGATGCCGTATTTGAGCTTTTCCACATTGGGATAGCCCAATACGTCTTCGAACATGCACTTCGATGCGTCGTACACGAGGAAGGTGCGCCCGAGTGCCTGGGCCACTTTGTTGGCGACGTGGGTCTTGGCGCACCCGTGGTTGCCGATGAGCAGGAGCGGGTCGCCGGTGAGGAGTGAAGCGAGGACGAGGTTTTCGTCAGCGTCCTTCCATCCGTAGATGCCGAGGTGTTGCAGGATCATTTCGTCTTCTCCTTTTTCTGTTTTCTGCCTTTGGTGGAAACAAGAAAGGGAGATATCCCGCCGCGGGCGGACAGGCCCGAGGGGGACATCTCCCTAATGCAGATCGTCTAGTGGTTCTGGTTTACGGCTTGAGTTTGCACTCGCGCAGGACGAATTCGGTGCCGTTCCGGGACTTGCCTTCGCGGTCGTCGTTATTACGGATGCGGTGTTGTTTGAGCCAGCGGCGTTCCGCCTTCTGCGCGGATTCCTGGGTGAGGTACGCGGTGATGTCTGCGATCACGCCCTGGCACGTTGCTACGGTGACGTAGATGGTCATGGGTCTTGCACCTCCTTTGTGTTCATGTTGGTTTGGGGCGAACTGCTCAGGTTGGGTCGGTCGTTTTGCACTCCCAGATGGCGATGCCGGTGCCCCAGTCCGACCGGTGTTCGCGTTCTTGGTCTGTGCGGATGCCTTGCGCATCGAGCCAGGCGCGTTCGGCTGCTGCCGCGGCCTCTCGTGTGCGAAATGCCTGGACGTCCCGGACAATGCCGTCGGCCATGGGAGTGAGGACGAATACGACGTCTTGCTTTGTTGCCGCGTCGCCGCGGCCCAGGTCTACGTTGTGGACACGACCTCGTTTGGCTCGGACCTCGAAGTGGGTTGCCCACGAATCGGGATTCCGATGAATCTCGAGCGCGCGTCGGGCAGCGTGCTCGGGCGAGTCCGCGTCCAGGTCTATGGTCCATGTCACTCGGTACAGCATGGTTTCATCTCCTTATTCAACGATGTCTTCGAGTTGCACGACGTCCCCCGTGAGGGCGAATTCTGGACAGTCCTCTTTGCCTCCGAAGAGCACGGTGAGCGTTCGGGTGCGTGCTTGTTGGAGTTGTTTGGACCGGTCGTCGCTGAGGGCTGCGTAGCCGTCGGTGAGGATGACGGCCTTGTCATGGCCTCGTTCGAGGATGGATGCGGCGATGCAGTTGAAGTCTGTGCCGTAGGTCGTTTGCAGTTTGCCGTTGAGCAGTGTCTGGAACGGTACTTCGACGACTTTGTTGCTGAAGAGGTAGATGCTTTTCAGGTCGTGCTTGAGGCCCTGCAACAGCCCGATGATTCTTGGCAGGTGTTCGTTGACGCTGCCAGACACGTCCAAATACACGGCCAGGCCCTGTTGCTGGGTCGTTTTGGCTGGGCTGTGGTTGTGGAAGTGGAACGGCACGATGCCGGCGGACAACAGGACGAGGTCTCGCTTGGATAGGTTGAGCGGGATGGGCGATGTAGCGGTTCGGATTCGTTGGCCGAAGGTCTTGAAGTTGTCCACCTTCTGTTTGGTGGCGAATTTCGCGAGCAGTACCCTCTTGATGGAAAGGTGGCCCTTGAGGACCTCCAGGAAGAGGTCGTATAGCGCTTCGTTGATTCCCGCGCGCTGTCCTCTATTCCGTTTGGACGCTTTCTTGAGGTCTCCGGCGATGTCGCAGAGGACTTCGGCGGAAAGGCCATCGAGACTTCCGGTTCCATTGTCCTTCCCGGACAACTTGCCGTGGCCTCCCAGCAACACGATCGCATTCGTCTGGATCGTGGGCGTGAGTATCTTGAGGGTCTGGATGACTTCTCCGGTGCTCAGCGTATCGCCGGCGTGCGAGTGCGGTAGGTAGAACGATTCGTACAGATCGGCGTAACGGCTCTCGTACATCTGGCTTCCGGGGCGCAAGAGTCCTTCGATGCCGCGAGGTTTGTAGAAGCGGCGGAAGAGGGCGCCGTTGTCCGAGGCCTCTGCGAAGACGTGGGTGATGGTCGCGTTGATGACCATGTCCGCGCCGACGTTCTCGAGTTCGCCGGGTCCGTAGACGAAGTGGCCGAACATCGGATGCATGAGTTCGTGGAGCAGAATGCAGACGAGGTCTTGTTCGCTCATGACGTGCTTGCTCACAAACTCCGGGCTTATTTGCAGTCTGCCGTCTTTGGTGATGCAGGCGGTGGGGCAAATAGCGGATTCGTCGACGTGCGTGATGAAGGACGCGACGAAACTGTCGCGGCCCAGCACTCTGCGCAAGGTGGTGCGCACGAGTTCGAGGGTGATTCTCATGGTATTGTTCCTCCAAATGCGGGACGCCCCGAAGGCATTGATGCGTCTTCGGGGCGTCTCGGTGTTCGTGTTTTGGTTCAGTGGACCTTGAAGATGACGTTTCCTTTGCCGGGGCGGAAGCAGTAGCGGCACTCGTAGCACGATGCTGCTTTGCCTTGCTGGTGGAGGCAGGGAACGCCGTTCGCTCTCGGGTCGATGTTCAGGTAGGCGATGCGCCAGCCCGCAGGTGGGTCTGGCATTTCTGGGTCTACGCTTGCGAACACGTGGCAGTTGGGCAGTGCTCGCAGTGCTTCCAGCGCGGTACGGAGCTCTGGAACGATCCAGGAGCGTGTGTACGCGAAGAACTGTGTGTTCGGTCGCTTCGATGCGATAGACGCCCATGCCGCCACGTAGCGCCTATCGTAATAGTCGCCGCTCACATGGATGCGGAAGACCGGCAAGTCGTTTGGAATGTTCTTCAGCATTACGCGTACGAAGCGGCGCGTGTTCCACGTGAGCATGAGGTTGCGCGCGTACGCGAGGCGGCAGCTGGGACGTATGTGTTCGAAGCGTGCCGCGTAGCAGTTCTCCCGGCACCATTTGGTGGCGCCCGGGCACGTGAACCGGGACGGCAGGCTGAAGCTGCGTATGGGCCCGATCTTGATGTTGGCGCGGCCCACACTTGGATGGATGGTAATCATTCGTGCTCCTTTCCAATGGGAAAGGACGGAGCTGTTCTGGAATAGACAGACTCCGCCCTTTGGTTGAGGTGGCAGTGGGTTACGGGTTCAGGTTGGGTGAGATGTGAGTCGCGGGCTTACTGCGAGAGGGCTTCCGGCTCTTCTCCGCGCGCTTCGTCGAGGTCTTCTTCGAAGAGTTCTTGCGCGCTGCGGAGTTCTGCGGTCCAGTCGTGACTGTACGCATGGCACCAATGGTGAAGGGCGATGAGGAGCGAGGTCACGTATCCTTCATGATCGGTCTCTGGTACGTACTCGCCCGATTTGTAGCCGTCTCGCGCGGCGCGCGCGAGTAGTGCTTGGCGCGCGATGTCCAGCATGAGGTCACGTGTCGTCATGGCCTGCGGCTCCTGGGTTTTGCGTTGCACCGCCGCTGGATGGTATCCAGTGCGCGCTTGTGCTGTTTCCAGAAGGCCCGCGCAACGCACAAGTCCTTGCGGTCGACTACCAGGCGGCCCTTGGAGTCTTCCCGCAGGCGCACACAAAGTTGACCGTGAACATGCAGCCACCCGTGGTATTGCCCGTCTATCGCGCAGAAAGCGTATCCAGGCTGTTGGTCCGCCGGCGCAATGTCCCCAACCACCGGAATCCCCGCTTTGATAACTGGCGCCAGCGCGCTTCTTACGGTGCTATTGCCGGCGTGATACGCCAGCCGGCGGCAGAAAGGACTTGGGCCTTCGTCGTTCGCGTCCGGCTTTCCGTACGCATCTTCGATTGCGGCGACATCGCGTCGCGCCACGAGAATGATGACCGATGCCGTGTTACTCATCGGAGGTCTCCTCGACGGACCAGGTGTCTGGTTCGAGTTCGTTGGCGTATTCCTGTTCCTCCTCGTCCACGACCGAAGCGTGACGTTCCTTGACGCGGGCCTTCGCCTCGTCGGGATTGTTTGCGATGACCGAGTAGTAGCGGACGTGCACTTCGCGCACGCCCACAAAGTATTTCTTCTTCATCGGGTGGTCTCCTTATGTTGTGATTCTGAGGTCAATGGCACTCTGCAGCGAGTCGCGGATCAGCGCCAGCAGCCGTTTCATTTCATGCTTGGTGGTAGAAGCGTTGTCCACTGTCTTATCCACTTCACGGAGCAATGCGGAGCGTATCTGAAACAGCACCGTGATAAGACTTGACTTGTCTGTCGCAATCGCGGCTCGCGCTTTGTCGTCCGAAGGATACCGGCAGCATCCGCCACAGCGTTGAATTTCGAACGCGTCGCTGTCTGTGTTGAAGATGAGCAGCCAGCCATCATTCTTACATGCACGGCACGGTTCGGGTTCTGTCATGTTCGTCATACTCACCTTTCTCCGCGCCTTTCGGGGTAGTCCTTGTAGTATTCCTTCCGAATGGCGTCCCTGAACTCTTCGCGGAGCGCGTCCACTTCGAGCGAGGGTTGGAAGATGACAAAGGTTTCGCCGTCGTCGAGGTGGATCTCCGTTGCGATGGTCCAGACTTCATTCGTGAAGGTTACGTCAACAACGGTTTTTCCTTTGAGCATCTGCTTTATCTCTTTGAGATGCTTTTTGCCGTCCTTCGATCGCATGAAGCGTTCGATATCTGCCATGTTGCATGCGTCACCCATGGTTATGTCTCCTTTCGTTGCGTTCGTTTAGGTTTCTTGGCGTACGTTCGTTTGCGGAAATGTGAGCTGAACTGTTCCTGAAGGGTGGGTGTGGACAGTTTGTCTTCCTGGAAGGTGTAATCGTCGTTGTTGTCTAGGTGGAGGGTCGTGCTGATGCCGTCTTCGGTGGCGTGGAACGTCACGCGGGTGATCCGGTGACTTTCGAGGTGGGCGCGGATGCCTTCGAGGAATTGGCGTCCGTGTTTGGACCGCATGAAGTGACGACTGTCTGGCATGATCGTTTTCCCTTTCTGGGGTAGGTGCGGACTGTTTCTCCGTCCACGGTGATGCGAGTGGTGTCGTGATACTTGTCCATCCATTGCTCGAATCGGTCCAGGACGTCGGGCAGCGTCGATGCGGTGTAGTCCAGGACCAGGCAGCTTCGCGGATATTTTTCGTCGTGTTGCTGAAAGAACCCGCCGGTGAATTCTTTGTCCCCGAAGTGTTCGAGGGTGAACTTTGCCCTCCAAACAAAGATGGAGTTTTCGCTCGCGTAGGGGTATTCGCCGTGGACGAGTTCGTACAGGTGCCGGGCGCGTTCGAGGATGGCGCTTGGCGCGTCGCTGCGTTGGGCCCAGCCGATGTAGACGCTGGAGTTCTTGCCGAAGGCTTTGCTGCGCCGGCCGCAGACGCACTGCCACACGTAAGGGTGGCCGTCTGCCCAGGCGATCACCTTGGCGAGGCGTTCGTCTTCGGTCTGGATGCAGGGCAGGTCGTCTGATGTGTAGATGCGATGTGCTGTGGTTTGTTCGATGGTTTTCATGGTTTCACCTCATGGTTTCTTCTTCTCTTTTTTCCTGTTTGTTACGATTGGAGGGGAACGCGTTCGACGTACGGTCAGTACTCGTCGGGCAGGAGGAAGGTCGTGACGAGGCGTCTGCCGCTGTCGTCCATGGCGGCGTCGGTGATGATCCAAAGTTTGGTCTCGTCGTTGAGCAGGTAGCTGCTCAGGATGCGCGCCCCGGTTTGCAGGGCTTCCCGGTTGGCTTGCTGGTCTCCTGCGCTGAGGAGTCCCCAGTCGCCGGTGGCGTGGCGCCTGAGGTATTCCAGGCCGGTGGTGGTGTTGCGGGCGAGGGCTTCGAGCGCGCCTGGTGTGGCGACGATCTGGCCCAGGTGAAACAGTGGTTGAAGTTGTTGCTTGTTCATGAGTTCTTTCTCCTTGAATGGTTGTGGTCCGGTTGGGCGTGGTTCGCCTGCCGGGCCGGTATGGGATCGTTCTGGGTGTTGGCTACGGATCGATTGGTCGACAGCGAGAGTTGCAACGGGCGGTGGGAGCGGTCTCTACGAAGGGGAACCGAGACTATTCGCCTGCATGGTCTTCCGCTTGGTTACCAGTCTTGGGACGACGCTTCCTTGCTCTGGCGGTCATTGCTATCGTGTGGCGCGCCGCATTCTGGCTGAACGCGCATTTCGACTAGCGCGTAGGTGCATTGGACGCGTCTGCCGCAGGCGTATCGACGTTCTACGCTGATGCGGCCGCGTACGGGGACGTTCTCTATTGCGGCGATGCGCGCGGCGCCGCAGACGGGGCAGGTTGGCGAGTGGCTTAAGGTGTTGTTCATTGTGTTCCTCCTTGGTCGTGGCCCGGCTGGGTCCGCCGGTGCCGGATTGCCCCTGACTGGGCCGTTGCGTGTTGGTTCGTGGAATGCGGTTAGGCAGGGACGGCGTTTGTCTCGAGTGACTGGGCCGTCTTCAGGATGAGGTCGACGCAGTCGCAGACGCGGTGGAGCACTTCGATGCAGGCGCGCGCCGTTTCCATTCCGGCTTCTGCTGCGTACGTTTCGATATACTTGAACGCGCCGCCGAGGTCTGCTTCGTGGGTTTCTCCGATGCACGTGAGCAGGACCGCGCCGCCGAGCTCGGCCACGATCTCACGGTGCCACTTTGCTTCTTTGAGTGCACCCAGGCGGTGATCGGCGGCATGTGTGAGTTCGTGAACCCAGGTGGAGGCGTTTTCCACGCCGAGCATGATGGATTCGCCGCTGGCGCCAGGCCGGTAGTAGCCGAGCGGCGCGTTCCCGTGGTGGGCGTATGAGCCGACGTGGATGCCCCAGGCCTCGGCAACTTCAACGAGTGGCAGGGAAGCGATCCAGGTGTCTGCTTCACGGTCTTTCTCCGGTAGCGGTTCGCCGTCGGTGTCCTCCACCGCGAAGACGGGTACCGAACGGAACCCGTACAGGAATCGCTGTTCGGTTTCCTTGTCTTCCTCATCCTTTGCGGTGACGGTCTTGACGCATGGCGCGAGGATGTGGATGGCCTTGCTGCCGGGGATTACACGGCGGCCGATTTGGTTCCATTGCCGAATGCCGCGTGCGTCCGTTGTGCCGTATAGGGCGAGGATGAAGCGGTTTGACCACGACCACTTGCTGCTTGGAACGTCATCTGCGCCGTGGATGAAGATGGGTGCGAGCGCCTCGGGGAGTTGTTCCGGATGCCGGAACGCTTCCACGATGCGGTCGGCGACTTCTCTGCTGTGTCCGTAAAACTTCATGGTGTTTGCCTCCTTTGGGTGTTGAGGCCCAACAGGCCTGCTGGGTTCCTGTTGGGCCGGTAAACTGACTGCGTGAAAACTTTGGGGCGAGAGGCGGCTTTCCTCTTTCTTGACCAAGTACGTGAAATGAGGGACGAAATTGTCCGCGGGCGCGGCTGCGCGATTTTCTGAGAATGCGGTGATTGAAGCGGTCGGTAGTGCTGCGCGGGTACCGCGCGAAGAAAAGCGACGGCCAAATTGTTATCGTCGAGGTGCGCGGTGTGTGAGGCGGGAATAGCTGGCGCTAAAGAAATCGTGTGGTCGGGGCGCTCGTCGAGAGGTCCCGATGGCGTGGTTTACCGGCAATGCGGTGCTCCTGCCTTCTTTTCCTCGGCAGTTGGCCGTAGGGGAGGCGGTGTGGAGCTGTTGCCGGATACAGCGATCGCTTACGGGTCACAAAATCCGGGTTAGGGAAATGTAGCTGTATGCGCGAGTTGCTGTGTTTGGTTTGGCAGTTCGGAGGTGTGGCAGTCTTTATATACTTTGCGATGATGCGGAATTGGCCCACGCGGAAGTTGCCGTGCATTTCTCTATTGGTGCGTGACGGCAAAAGCTTAAATGTTTGGCCGATTTTCCGCTTAGCCTGATGGATAAGGCGGCACCGGGACTGGAGGAAGTCATTGATTGCGGTTATGCACACCTGCTGAAATCTGAGGGAGAACGACAGATCGCATCGTTCCTGGAACGATGCGGTATCCGGTACATGTATGAGGCGCCGGTTGTCGTGACCCAGAACGGAAAGCAAAGAATCTGGTACCCCGACTTTCTGCTGCCCGACCTAGGCCTATACATCGAATACTTCGGGATGACCGGACTGCCGGAATATGATCAGGGCGTCCAAGAAAAGACAAAGGCCTATGCGAATGCCGGACTGCAAGTAATTTACGTATATCCGAAACACTTGCACGAACCTCTGCCAGGGTATCTCGCGAGTGAGATTGGGCGAGTAACGTATAATCGCGCACAACTAGCCGAACAGAACCTACGAGTTCCAGCTTCTCGGTCGCTGTTGCAGCACGTATCAATTCCTGGCGCGCGAATAGCAACCGGGGACGGCAGAGGATATCGCTGAGCCACTCGCATGCGAAAAAGTGGATTTGAACGTGTATGGCAAAGCAACGCCCAAACGTTGCGCAATACTCCATCGCAAATCCTTCGAACGTCACTACGGCACGGTACTTGGATTCATTTCAATGTAGAACCATTCTTACTTGATGGCTCAAGGTACCAACCGTCTACCTTCACCTTGGTCGGATAGCGGAATGGAAAGGAACTGCTCAATGGATATGCCGAAGTTGCTTCTGAAGAATCCCGGAAAATGACAGGGCGTCGGACAACCAGTTGACGATGGGAAAGAAGTTCCGTGTATGGGACAAGTGAGATAGCGCTTGGTCAGCAATTCATTAACCGTATTGTCAAATATGATTGCCATATAGCGACGCGCCTCGAACTCCTCTGCCGGTTTGAGCGTTTCGCTCAACTCCGATTTCAGATCGCTTGGTGTATAGCTATCGAAGCGGAGCGGCGAAATGGCTTGCATGATTTTCATGTTTTCGGTGAGCAGCGCGAAAGCAAGGGGTGCCTTGGTGCGTAACCGCAAGACTGCGGAGCTAAACCACGGGAAGTCCCCTGTTGTAGCGGGCAGAATGTGTTCCGGCCGCTTCCACCCGAAGCGGGCCAGCAATGCCTCGTGTAGCGCGGTGTAGTCATCCAGTTTATCCCAGTCCGTTTCGGACGGGGTGAGGCGACGAAGCGGTAGGTCCTCCACGAGTGCGTCGACCATTCGCACAAATCTCCAGCCCGGGTGAAAATCTTCCCATGCAATACGTTCACTACGCTCCAGCCATCCGGGATTCATGGCGACGTCGCATAGGAGACGTAAGAGTATCTCGTCATTAAGACCAGCGCGGGTTCGAAGATGTGCTTCGGCAAGCTGGTAGGGATCGAGGTCTCCCATTTGGTCCATCGCTTCGCAGAAGGTCTTCTGACTTAGCGTCCATGCCAGATATACCGTTTCGTTGCTTCGCGCATGTCCCTCCAGAATGTGTCGACCTCCCATTACGTAGCTGTTCCCGGCAACCTCGATGTGCGGACTCGATGTGGAAAGGGGAGCTGTAAGCGAAGCAGGAATTGCAGTAGAGACGTCCTGATCATCACCAAAAAGCGCAGTTCGAATCGCCGCGGCCCTAGACCCGAGAATTAATGGATCCTGGTCAATAGTATTGGAAAGCCGGCATAAATCAAGAAGGACCGGACGGCGCAGTCTTCCGAGATCATGGATTTCAAAGAGTTGACGCAACGCGCGAGAGATGCAGGCACCGGCAGTCAATGTAATGTCGTAATGAAATCTTCCATAGGTTGTGCCGATAATCTGAAGATGGTGGAACCATTCATGCAGAAAAGTGGACCAAATGTGCCAGTTCTGTTCGTAGGTCGGACCGCCGGGATCGGCTAGCCGGATATCCTCCGGTGAAAACCACGTCTTCGTAAAGAAGCCGGACGGGCTATATTGGCCCAAGGTCGTATGCAGTGTGGTTTTGTTTCGAGAGTCCATTTCCTATTCTCCCACGGTCGTTGCTTTGCGGCGATATCCTGCACCCGAGGGCGTCGCAGTCCCCGCGATAGCCGCAGTGAACTGCGAATTATGCACGCATGAATTGGCACGCATCCCTGTGCGGCAGGGAGTTATTGGTCTATACTACTTGCTCACTGGCGGCAGCACCATCGCGCTAACTAGTCGGTCCAGAGAATGGACAGGATGATCACAATCCATGGGATTAACTGAGAAAACCAAAGCGGCAACTGAGGCATTGCTACAGTCGCTTTTTCCGTCCAAGATGCAATACTTCAATGCGGTCTGGGCATCTTGCCTCGGGAGGGTCGGGATACGGCGTATCGAAGACGCCGGGCCCACTACGCGAGAGCGAATATGGGACGAACAGGCGTCGGCGCGGCTGACAGACCAGTTGCGCAGCCTTTTTGACCGCAGACTCAGTTACGTCACGTTGATTATGTTTGATAGCGTCATGGCACTTCAGGAAATCAAGAAAGTGAGGGCGTTGGACGAGAAAACCTTAACGAGTGTCATTCAGGACGCGATAGCGCGCACAAACGCTTCCGAGAAACTTGCGCAGCACTTGATGCAGGTTGTGCCCCATCTCGTCGCAAGTATTCTTGATATCAATCTGCCGTCGCGCGCAGAACTCCCTCCATTACCGGTTCAGAGCGACCAGTATTACGTCGCGTGGCGATTGCCGGATGGAACAGGGTCAAAGTCCGGCTTTCGAAGCGAGCGCCAAATCAAATCCGATATTCTCGCTCACCGAAGTGACTTTCACTTGGTGGTTGATGAAAGAACCGATGAAATACTGGTTCGCAACAAGAACATGAAGGGGAGAAAGTCGGCAGAGTGCTTGTCCGTTTCTATCCATGCACTCCAAAGACGCCATAGAGTCCTTCTATATTTGATACTCAGCGCGCTACGAACTCGCGCCGAAATCCCTCACTCACAAATCGCTCGCGAAACATTCGGGGGGACTGTTGAGCTTACGGCCTCGAACATACGCAGGACTCTCAGCGCCGTAAACTCAAAGCTACACGGCGTATTCAAGGGAATCGTTGAGCCAATTCCAGGAATGGGCAAGTACAGGATATCCTCGGAGCCTTTCTTCTACTGTTGGATTAGAAGCGATAAGCACACCTCGCGACTGAGGAAGGACCGGTGGTGCCATGAGGAGGATCACGGCTCGGCACGCCCAGTCTCGCCGCACTGACTTCGAAGCTCGCCACCTAGCAGTCACATCCATGGTTTCTCTCTCGCCTCCGTTCCGAAACGCTGAACTCAAGATGATTCGCAGTAGTCGCCTCGCGGCAACTCGGCCGGATTCCTGTCGCAAACGCCCATAACCTCGATTCGACGAGGCTGCGCTTCTCTGTTTTTTTCGCGATCGCTCCGTTACAAACCCCGACCTGATCTCAAGCCCTTTCTCGTCTTTTCGCTGTATGGCAAGAAAACGCAGAACCACAAGGTCTACAAGTGCCGAAACAAGCTGTAGGTGGACAAAGAATGTCAGGGCGGGTGGACCTTTCGTGCAACGTCGATGAGTACTCTGTCGGCAGTTGAAACGAGAACGCGCAGGTTTCAGGAAGCCGAGGCGCCAAGCCGGGATATCTTGCGCAGCTTACTGAGAACCACGCGCTCGCTTCAGCATGTGACCCGAGTCGGGCCCGACTCCTAAACCGCAACGAGCGTGGAGCACTGCCGGCGCTGGCGCGCCGTGTCCGGCAGCTACTCCGGAGGAGTCGGAAGATGTCATTCAAAAAGAAATCCAATCGCCGTCGCGTATCGAAAACGTCCAAATTGTCCCAAAAACAGAAAGGCCCGGGAAAGTATGCGTCAGCTAAGACCGCGAACAAGCCCAATGCCACCAAGAAGCGGAAAACGGAAAAGAACCCAACGTACGGGAGCCGTGAAGAACTTGGTGCTGACTTGCATGCCTTTCGGGGGCGACTGGATTCCGTCATCCGGCTCGTCTCACTGATGTTTGGCCTGCAGAAATCCGCCGCGGATGACCTGTACCAAACCGTGTTCGAAAAGGCGTGGAGCGATCCCACGCGGGTTCCCGCGAAACGTGGCCAGTGGTCGTGGCTCTTGAAGGTCGCGTACCGGACGGCGATCAGCACGTTCCGTAGCAACCAACGCTTTGTGTTCGTGGACTTGGAAGCCGGGCTGAACGACGAAACCATGCAGGAAGACTGCGACGTTGCCGTCTTCCGCGCCGTCGTTCCCGCGTGTTCTACACAGATGTGCAAGGTCGTACCCATTGTTGATGTTCACGTGGCGCTTTCCGAACTTCAGGAGGAAATAACGCAAGAAGTTGCGCTTCTGTCTCTTAGTACGATGGGAAATTGCTCCGTGCGGGATATTGAAGAGATGACGGGAACCAAGCGCACGCGTGCCAGCAAAATGATTCAGACGGCTAAAGACGCGTACCGCGACCGATTCCCGGCTCATAGAGAGTACGTCGCGTAGCTCTGCTGAGTCGGTTGCGCGGACATCGCGCACCACATGTGCGTTTCTTACTGGGGCGCCGTAGTCGGGTAATTCGCCTGGCTGCGGCGCTTCAATTCGAGAAAGGAGGCGAATGCATGTCAAGAACTGTCACAAAGGTTCATCGGCGCAACGGTTGGTTCTTAGGTCGCGTGATTCGGATGGTAGCTCAGGCGACGGTTGCGGAATTTTGGGAGCGTCTTCAGTCGGAGGGTTGGTGTCCGCGGTCGGAAATCGCAGCCGAATCTCAAGGCCCCAGTTCGCACTTCGCAGACCCCCATTCGCCCGAAGCCGAAGTTAAGCACCTGCTTCGCATGCACGACGAGTTAGTGAAGCTCTTGGAGCACTTTGAGGCGCGTGCTGGCGTCAGCAAACGTCAGCGTCGTCGGCTCAGGCAAGAATTGAGACTCACTGCCAACCTTATCGCACGCAACCTCGAGTGCCTGCATGCGCTCGGTGTTGCTCCGATGAAAATCCCGGAGTTCGTGGACTTCCGTCTTCACGATCCGATGTGGACGGTACCCACACACGTTGCCGCGGACGATGGCCGCGTAACTGACGTCTATCTCCAAGGATTCGCAAGCAACGGGCAAGTGGTACGGCAGGCCAAGGTCGCCGTCCTGAAGTACGTGCCCAAACCCGATTCTCAACCAAGAAAGGAGAGCCAAGTATGAGTGTCGCAGAATCCGCCGACCAACTTGATCTTGGGAGCGAGGTTGTGCAGCCCAAGAAGCGTCCGGGCCGACCACGCAAAAACGCTCCCAACGCCCAGAAGGGCATCGTTGTGGGTGTCGATCTGGGAAACGTGACGACTCTCGTCGCGTTTCTCAACGCGCTCCTACAAAAGATTGTAGCGCCAGACCCTGAAGGTCTTCTTTGCACTCCAACGGTCATTGCGTTTCAAGACGGCGATCCGGACAAGCCACTTTTCGGTCGGGCGGCCAAGAGCTACTGCAAAGTTCATCCGGAGCACTGTTTCGACTTCATGAAGCGCGCACGCGGTCACGGGGACGTTCCGGGCATCGTGGATAAGAACGGCCGCATATGGAGTGCAGGAGAGCTTGAAGCGCTGTTCCTGCAATGGCGGCTTAAGCATGTCGAAGAGATGACGGGCCTGCCTATCGTGGGCGTGTTGATGTGCGTGCCCGCGGACTTCAACGATGCCCAGCGCCGTGCCAGTCTCGACGTGGTGCTGAATGCCGGCTATACGCCGATCGGCACGGTGAACGAACCGACGGCGGCCATCGTCGCGTATGGGAAGGGTAAAGATGGCGCGTTCGTTGTCGTGGATATCGGGGGCGGCACAACGGATGTGTCGATCGTCCGCGTGGAGAATGGGTGCGAATTTACCGTTCTCGGGACGGCTGGCCGTGACGACCGCGGCGGACGCGAGTTCACGAGTGCGATCGTGGATTCTTGTGTCGACTACGCGCGACAGCACGGAATTACGCTCGATCCCGAGGAGGACGCGCGGGACATCATCCTTCTCGATTCAGAATGCGAGAACGCGAAGATCGATGTCACCACACGGGAATCCACTACGATTACTTTCCGCGCAAAGGACAAACTGTTCGACGTTCCCTTGACGCGCGCCACGTTCGAGTCGCTTGTAGCGCCGGTGTGCGAAGACATTTTCGCGCTGTTCACCGAGGCAATGACACAGACCGGCCTACAGCCTGACCAAATCGACGGTTTGGTGTTTGCCGGTGGCGGTTCCCGCGTCCACTGCGCGCGGGCGCGCATCGAGGCCTTTGTCGGCCTCGATAAGGTCCGTAAGGATATCGATGTGGACAAGGCAATTGTCATGGGCGCGGTAGACCTTATCGGCGCCAAGATCGAGGAGCGTGCCGCGGCCGGCAACCTGGCAATCAAGGCCCAGGTCGAGGAGTACCAGCTCAAGGCGGACGTTAACGTCCGCGACGTACTCGGGCAGGCCTTGGGGATTCACGCCATAGACAAGCGGACAGGTCGCGAACTCATGGCGCCCATCATCGAGCAAGGCGCGCCGCTTCCCGCGAAGGCAACGCGGTTGTTCGGTCTTGTCATGCTTCAGGAAGGCCTTCCTGGCACGGCAAATATCGTCGTCCTTCAGGGCAAGGCGCTGAGCGATGCCAAGGACTGTCAAGCGCTGCAGTCGTTCGTCCTGGATAAGGTCCCGGATGGCCCGATGGACGAGCGGGTGCGCGTGACGTTTGCGGTGGACACGAACGGGCTAGTGGATGTCCACGCCATAGATACCCTCAGCGGTTCGGAAATCGCGGGACAGGTGGATGCGCGTGGTGCGATCGCGCAACGCCAGTTGGGCTGACGCACCCGGACGTGTTCGCGCCTTGGATCGTCTGGTTTTGTGGGCTGCGGGTGTCGTTTGGCCCGCAGCCCGCTGTCAAAGAGTCGAACGGGAAAAGACGTGGAGGGTTTGCACAATGAGTCCAGACAACGTTTTGCGTGAGCGTTTCGCCAATCCGACGGCAGAGCACCGGTTGGAGTGTGTCTATTGCGACATTCTGGTCAAAGACGTCAGCCCGAGTATGGACGAGGAAGGTTTCGAGACTCGGAAGAACAAGCGCGTTCTCATGCACGAAGCGACGGCGAGTTTCCTCGAACTTAAACGGGAGCGGCGCCCGTTGGATTACGTCGCCATTGTGACGTATGGGTGTGTCGGCCAACTTGTTTGTCCGCTGGTCAACGTGGTTGACGGTCATCGGAAGCTTTGCGATGCGCTGGATCAGACGCGCCGGATCAGGAGTGGGGGAACGTGCATCAAGGAAGGCCTGGCGATCGCGCTGGGCGTGTGCGGAAATTCGCCGATCAATACGAACACCTGTGGGTTGCCGACCGTCACTAGACTTCTCGCGTATACCGACGGTCACGATGCATCCATGCATGCGGCGCGGGACTACGCGCACCGACTTAAGGAGCGCGGGGTCGTGATCGAGACGTTTGGAATCGCGAGAACTCCACGAGCTGTTAATGAGTCGTTTCTGCGCGAGATTGCGACCGAAGACGCCACGGGATTCGTTCACTACCGCTTTTTGGGTGATGGCGCCACGATCAGCCGGACGTTTTCGCAGTTGGCTACAGGCATGCTGACGTTCGAGGCGTAGCAGCTCGTATGACGCCGCAGGAAGCGCTGCAAACACTCGGACTGTCCGCACTGCCTGCGACGCGCGATGCACTGCGCGCGGCACTCGAGCGCAAACTGGCCGGTGCCCGTGCACTGTTGGCGCGGTCCGCCGCGAGTGTCAACCGTGACCAGATTTTTCAGCGCATGGCAGCGTGTGGCGAGGCCTATGCGGCGCTCGAACCGTTGGTGCCTGGTCAACAGGCGCCGCAGCCGCCAACGGCCCAACCTTCGCCGCACCCTCCTGTACAGCGTCAGCCCCCAACGGCGCCGGTTGCCTCCCCTCGAACACGTCAGCGGCAGGCTGTAGGGCCGCAGCGTGTCCCCGCGCCTATGCCTCCCGTATCGTCTGCGCGGCCAATCCCTCAGGCGACGCAGGCGCCGTCACCGGCGCAGACCCAGCCGGTTACGCCACCTGCATCATCGGCGCCGCGCCGGAGTGTGACGCAGTCACAGCCGGTTGCGCAGCCCCCGTACCAGCCGCCCTATGCGAACTGGGCGCGTGCGGCGCGGCACTGGTGGAATCGCTTCTGGCAGAGTCGAGGCAATCGACATCGCTACGCGGCGATTGGTGTGGCCATATTGATTCTCTTTCTGCTGTCCCGTGGGCTCGCGCGGCCCGATAAAGAGCCGGCCAGGTATGTCTTCATGACCGAGCCTATGCAGTCGGTCCAGGCAGAGCCACACGCGACGCCACAACCACTTCGCGAAGTTCCGCTGGGTCAACCTGCCGGCACAGTGACCATTCCGTTCGCGCCATCCGATCCTGAACTGCCGGTTCGGACCATCCTCTTGCCGGAACCCATGGACAATCTCGTATGGATTCTCTGCCATCCCGTCGCGGACGTGTACATCGACGGCGCATATGCGGGGGAATCGCCACGGCCGAAGCCGTTTCTAATTTCTGCCGGGTCGCACGCGGTCCAGGTGATCCCCAAAGGTGAGGTGAGTGCGCGCCGTTTTGACGTTTCGCTCAGTACGGGCAAGCCGTATGTCATTCATGTCCTGCTGGATGAAGATCAGGTGTCGATTCACGAAGGAGTATTTCCATGCGACGCGGCACGGTAAGCCTGTTTGTGGTTGTTTATGCACTCGCGTTCTTGTCCGGCTGTTCGACGCTTGTGGACGAGGTCGCCAGCACCTCTCCCATTGCCGCGAATATGTTGAAGGGCACCTCGTCGTGGTACGACCGCCAACAGGCCGCACGCAAAAATGCCACGGCGCCCTTACCGCCTCGCGTCGACGTGAGGGCAACGATGGGTGACGGCGGCATAAACGCTGACCCGGTTCGATCAACCGCTCAAGTCGAGTCACCCGTGTCGACGCCGCCACCGGCAATGACAAGCGCGCAGACATCGGCCCACGTCGAATCGAATGCAGGAGAACCACGGGCAGCTGCCTCCAACGGAGCTGGTAACGGCGCAATGGATGCCGATTCAGTCCGGCGTGCGGGGACGGCGAGTTCCTCGACGAGCGTCGCGCCTCAAAACGCAAAGCTCTCCGAAGGTCTCGTACTGGCGTACACCCGGTACGCGCACTTCGAATACGGCGAGGCGATCGAGCAGTCGGTTCGGGTCTTCGGCGACGCTCGTGTCCTTCCTGCGGAGCAGGCGCTCGCCCTGATCATTGCTGCCGCCGCTGCGTATGTCCTGGGCCAAGATCAGAAGTGCCGCGACTTCCTCTTGATGGCCGTAGAAACCGATCCCCGCGTCGTGCCCAACCCAAACGTGTTTCCCAGCGAAGTCTGCCGCCTGCATCGTGCAGCGCGCGCAAACGTGGATTGAGGAGCTAATCATGTCCCAGCCAAACCCTTATCAGTCGTTGCGGCAGCAGATCGGCAATGTGTTGACGGGCCGCACGCGTAAGAAGCAGGCCCGCATCACGCGAGACCCCGTTTCCGAGCGGACGGCGTTCGAGTTTGAGGAACGCACCTATTGGGACGCCCAAGGCGCCGAAGTGATTACGGAGGAAGTGTCGACGCATCGCCTGTTGGCGTGCGGCTGCCGCATCTCAGCCCCCTCACAGATTCGCGGCATCTGTCCTGCATGCAGCCAGTCATTATGGGTCCGTTTCACGCGCCGCCAACGCTTCGTGTGCAATGACCATTACATTTGCCTGCGGTGCCGCACTAGGAAATTGCGCCAGGCGCATGGCGGCGGTTTCTGGCGCACCTTGCTCGCAATTGTCCTGTGGCCGCTGTTCGATGTGACCTATGATGAAGAAACGTAGTCGCCACGACGGGGCGGATGCGGATTCGCTTGCGCGCCTCGTGGATGAAGCGAACGAGTTGGGTGCGCTGCAGGAGAGCGCCATCCAGGGCTGGGCGGCTGCCGCCGCAGTGTCCCCGGACGATTCCGATGTACGGGAGATTCTCAGCCAGTCCATGCACGCCTTTCGCGTGCGGCAAATCGTGGACCCTGATCCGTTTCGCCCGTATCCAGGTCCCGAAACGGGCCTCGATCAGGGAGATATCGAAGTCGGTGGCGTGAACGAGTCGGCGTTGCCCTGGCGCATCGCGCTCCAGGACCTGCCGCATGCGCTCATCGTTGGCCCGACCGGTGGCGGCAAGACCTCGCTTATTGTCGGTATCCTCGAACAGTTGGCCGGACGCTTGCCGTTCATGTACATCACGTGGAAGACAGACGCAGCACGCCTGCTTGTCGACCCGCCGATCCTGCGCCGCGCGTTCCTCCTGCAAGAGCTCAAGATTTCCGCTTTCACGCCGCCGCCTGGCACCGATCCGCTGGTCTGGGGACGGTTGATCATCGAGTTGTTCGCTGCCGTCTACGGTTTGCAGTATTCCCGGGCGTTGCTCGTGGAATTCCACGACACCCTGCAGGACCTCTATGGCAAGTACCGCCAACGAACCGGAACCCCAACGACATTCACCTTCCGCGACCTTTATGAGTTGTCGTTGCGGAAGAAATCGAAGTACTCCGAGGGCCTTCAAGCAGCCTTGGATCGGCTCATGGCGGCCACTGGTCCCGTCTTCGACTGTTCGTCAGGCATGGACCTCTCCTCGGCATTGTTGCGTCACCCTTCGCTGGTGATGATCCCGAATTTGCATGAGGGGTGCGCCGCGCGGTTCGTTGTGGATTTTCTGATGGAATACGCCCATGCCTACTTCCTTAAGAACGGTCCTAACGATGGGTCGCCGCAATTTGCGTTCTGTCTCGACGATGCGCACAGGTTCCTGAGTCAATCGGCGGAGAGCAACGGTCTCACGCCGCTTTCTCATCGGTACCTGATTGCGCGGCAGGCAGGCCTTCGGTTCATTGTCGCTTCGCAATGTCCATATGATCTGGCAATGCCTGTCTCCAGCCAGTCCGGGGTCATTGTACAGGTGGGCCCCTTGAGTCACGCCAAGGACCTGCAAGCAGTTGGTAACGCGCTGGGGCTTCCTCCGGCGCATTGGGACCGCCTGACGAAGCCCGTCTCCGGCGAATTTGTGGCGCGCGAGAACCTTGGGCGGTACGCAAAGCCATTTGCAGGCGTCGTCAGGCGCTTTCCGGGATCGTCGTTCCCATTCTCGGACGCGGACAGGCGACGGCTTATGGACCCTGTACTGCGCTCGCTACCGTGGAAGCCTCGCGTTTTGCTGGACGTGGTGGAGCGTACGGTGACGCGACCCGCTGCGGGTGTGGTGCCTGCACGGATGCCCGGACGTGTTTCCGTGCGTGCACGCGCGCTCGCCCAGGATGTGCTTACTCATCCATGGGACCTGCTCGCGGTACGCAACGCAAGGCTCAAGCACAAGGGCGGTACGGCAACCCGGGTGAAGAACGAGCTTATCCGGTTGGGTTGGGTGAAGGAGCACGAGATACCGCAACGAGGAATGGCCAATATTGCGCTCGAGCCGACGCCACTGCTTGCTGCGGCGTTGGGCGGGCGGTTGCCTTCGTTTGGGAAGGGTGGTTTTCTGCATGCGTTTGTTCAGGAGTTGGTCGTGCGAAAGCTGACTTCACAAAGTTACATGCACGTGCGGAAGGAACGGTTTTACGGCAGCAAGGCCGTCGATGTGGTCGGCCAGGATCCAACGGGTGGATGGATTGCGGTCGAAGTTTCCATCTCGTTGACCAACGTTGTCGACAATGCCGAAAAGGATTTCATCGTCAAGACCGATTGGGCGCGGCTCCATGTCGTGTGCCTGGATGTCCCTCGGCGAAACCAGGCGGAGCGAGCAATACGCGCGGCGCCTGGACTGGGCCGGCACCTTTCCAGAATTCGATTTGAGACGGCTGCCATGTACCTCTGAGGGGACATTCCGGCGCTTTAGTGCGTCTTATCCAAACGAGGAGATCGATAGGCATGGATAAATCCGATTGGCACGGCTCGTCGCCCCCGCCTTTCGATATCCGCCGGTACGCTCCGGACCATTCGTTCTTCACCAAGGAAGAACACGAACAGGCGCGCCGGCGCGGATACGAGGATGCTGTCGACAAGTGGTGCGAGACCATGGACTACCGGAAGTGGAAGGGTTGGTACGACAGCGTGATCCAACGGGCAAGAGAGGCGACGCGGCAAGGCCTCGCGAGCGTTGGGCTGAGCGGCCGTATGCTCGGTGCACTGGGCGGCGCGTTCCGATCGGTGCCCGTGCGGGCTGCGGGCCGGCCGTATGACCGCGATCAAGTCGCGTTCGGGAATTCGCTGATCGACCACGTTCATAACATCGTCCACGAAATGGACAAACTCGGCGTGGCCCACGACGCAGAAGAGTTCGACGTACCGGTTCAGCACCGGGAGCGCTTCCAGGAACTGAAGTCCCAGTTGCGCGGCGCGCTCGATCGCGTCTACGACCTGGACCTCGACGGAAAGCTTCGGCGCGGTGCGAGCAGCCCGCCGCGCAGAGTGAGCGACGAGGTAATGGTTGCGGATTATGTGCCAGACGACCCCGAGCTGCAGCGCATCCAGCAAGAGTACAAGGCCGATGTCGCGGCCGCTGAAGCCAGGTACCGGGAGTGGCGCGAACGGCGCAATCTCAATGCCGATGGCAGTTCATGCGTCCGTTGGTTGCCCGCGCAAGAAGGTCGCGCGGATGCGGCGGTTGATGATGAAGCGGAAAACACGTGGCCAGAGGAAGACGACGGCGAAACGACGGTAATCGAGGAGACTACGGACGATTGGGGAGTAGGCAATGCGGGTGATTTTTAGCCCGCCAAAGGCGCGCATCGTTGCGGTCGTGATCGGCGCGTGGATGGTCTGGACCTTGATCGAACGGCATTCGATTACTGGGCTTCGTTTGCCGCCGTTCGAGCCGGTTCATGTCATCGCGGCGATGTGCGTGATCGGCATCACGATTGTGGGGATTTTACGGCTGTTGATAGACCGTAATTCTCCTTGGCAGTAGGGAACTTCAACTGGATTGAAAGGAGGTGATACGTCATGAATGAATCCAACGTCATCGAGTTACCTGTAGATTGGGATGAGGAAGCCCGTGAATACTACTTGGTTCCGGAAGGCGACTACCAAGTCTTGGTACAGCGGGTCGCGTGCGAACCGGACGGCAGAGTGCTCGTCGAGATGAAGATATTGGACGACGGACCGAGCGCAAACAGGAGGTTGTTTGGGTCCTATTCGCTCGGCCTGCCCGCTGGCAAGCGGCTGTTCAAGGAATTCTTGGCCGCGATTGGTGTCCAGCCAGAAGGCTCTCGGCTGCCGGTCTCACAATGCAGGAACAAGTTGCTGGATGTGACGGTGAAGCACAACGCCCGTGACGGCAAGACGTACGCGAACGTAGTGGCTCACCGAGTCTGCTCGACGTAAGACTGAATTGATTCACGCTGGGAGGGTCCTCTTTCGGACCCCTCCCAGCTTTCGGCAAAAGGTAATCGACCATGGAAGACCTGTTGACCAGACACGAAGCCGCGGCACGGCTCCGCATTGGGCTACGCACGCTCGATAGGCGGCTCGCTACCGGTGAGTTGAAATGCTACCGGTTGGGCGACGGCCCGCGGGCGCCCGTACGCATTACCGAAGCGCAGCTGCAAGCGTACCTCGAGCGCCAGAAGATGCCGTATGTTCAGGCGCGCGCCCAAGAGTTGCTGGAACGTGCGTGATCTAATGTCTTCAGATATTGTTTGCGGCCTCGTTGTATCCGGTTTGGAAGTGCGCGTACCGCTCGGTGATGGACGTCGAGGAATGGCCGAGCCAGCCGGCGATCACGTGCAGGGACGTTCCGGCGACGGCATGTCGGGACGCGAACGAGTGCCGCAACGCATGGGGCGTCGCCTTGAAACCCGCGATCGCGCAGACGCGTTGGAAGGATTTCTTAAACTCCACGCGGTATCGGTTCTTGCCGTTCGTTGCACGTGTCGCTTCGAGGATGTATCCCTCGCCGCGGCGGTGCGGCGCAAGAATTGCGATGAGGTCGTCATGCATCGAGATGGTGCGGTTTCGCCGACTCTTGGTGGTGAATTCGCCGTGGTTCGATACTTCGATGATTTTGGTGTCCCAACGGATCCATTCCCAGCGGGCAAAACACGCTTCGCGCTTACGCAGGCCGGCCAATGCCATGAGTGCGATGGCCAGGCGGATGTTTCGCGCTTCGATGGTTTTGATGCCTTTCTCCTGTGCGTAGTGTTCGGTGGCCTTGAGCAGCGACTCGATGCTTTTGCCATCCAGGTAATCGCGGTGAACGTGTTGAGGGATTCTGTAGAATTCAGCGGAGAGGAAAGGGTTCGGTCCCGTATACTTGTTGAGCCTGATGGCGTGGTTCCAAATGGAGCGGAGAGTTTTGAGTGCACTGTTGACGCTTGTCTCGCACAGCCCGGTACCTTCAGGCTTCCCCTTGCCTTGCGTGCGGATGCGCGTTTTGAATTCTCGAACTTGGTCTACGGTCGCGTCGCCGAGTCGCTCGATCTTCGTAAACTCCCTAAACTGCCGGAACCAATTGGTGTATTCGTCCACGGCGTTTCGCGATCGATGTTCGGTCGCCCATCTCAGGAAATCCGTCCAGAATGCGTCGAGTGTGGGATTCTTTACATCGGCTTTGGGGCGCTCAACGATGACGAATTCGACCGATGGTTTGAATTCCGCCTTGAGTTCAATTTCCCGCTTGAGCCTGCGGGCTTCCGCCGCACTCTTGGTGCCAAGGGAGCGATGTTTGAGAATTCCCCCTTGCCGGTAGCTGATGTACCACACGCCGCTTTTGGACTTTTGGTGAATGTTGGCCATGACGACCGTCCTCCATTCGGTAAAGACGCCGTCACTGGTCAGCAGTGTCCGAAAGTCTGCCAGAAAGTTTTACACTTTCTGTTACACTCAGGCTGTTTTGACACAATGAAGCCAGCGACTCGTCTTCGCAAGTCGCTGGCTATCAACGATCTCTAATGGTGGGCGGCGAGGGATTCGAACCCCCGGCCCCCTGCGTGTAAAGCAGATGCTCTAACCAACTGAGCTAGCCGCCCGAAGGTTTAATAGTATGGAAGATGCCGGGGGTTGTATGCAACGGGCCGGCGGGCGCATCATGAAAGGAAGCGCGCGCAGTGGGGGCATTGACGCGCCGCCTCGCGTCGTACCTATCGGTTTTGGGGGGTATCATCATGAGCACGTTGGCGTTAGTCGTAGCCGCGATCGTATCCGCGGGTAGCGCTGCGGGACCCGTGAACGAAACGGACAGCAACGCGATTGCGTTCGGACAGCGCGATGCAGCACAGGAGGCCGCATTCGTGAAGCCAAAGGACTACCGCAAGGAACCGTTCCGGCGCATGGTCATACTCGGCGAGAGCACGGTCGAGGGCGGGCCCTGGTTGTTGAAACGCAATCAGCGGTACGCCGACATCGTCGCCAACCTGATATCCGATTGCCAGGGCAAGCGCGTCAAGTACTTCAACAAAGGGATCGGCGCGAACGCGATCTCGCCGCGCAGTCCGGGCTATGCAAATTCGCGCAAACCCAGCGCGATGGAACGATTCGAGAAAGACGTTATCGCGTTGAAGCCCGACCTGTTTATTCTCTGTTACGGCCTGAACGATATGCGCGCCGGCATGCCCATCGACGAGTTCCGTGAAGACATGGCGAGGATCATCGGCGGCGTGAAGGCGGCCTGCGATCCCGTCATCGTCTTGACCACCGTTTACTACATGACCGGATGGCGCAGCTACCCGCCCTACGACAAGGGCAGCGTCGAAGTAACGCTCGCGTACAACGACTGCATTCGTTCGCTGGCGGCGGAGTTCGATTGCATCCTCGCGGACGTGTGGGAAGCGGAAGGCGGCGCCGACTGGCTAATCGATCCCGACGGCGTTCACGCCAACCGCGTGGGCAACATGGTCATCGCACACCGTATCTTCGAAGCTCTGGCTCAACACGCAAGCTGCCTCACCAACGAGACATTCCGCCGCACCACCGACACGAAATGGCGCACGAACACAACCAACGCCCGTGAAAAATCCGGCGACCCATTTGTAAAGACGTGGTGATTACGGCGCGTTCGCCTGCTTGACCCGCCGCGACCAGAACCGCTCCGCGTCGCGGTGCGGCGCAAGCACTTCCTCCAACTTTCGCGGGTCGTCATGCTTGATGCGCGCGATGCGCTCACGGACCCAGTCGAGAAAGAACTGCGCGGACGCGCGGCTGATGCGCTCCTTGCGCTCGCCGACTTCCACATAGTACGGCGCGGTCGAGGCGAAGCGGAACGTCTTGGAATTGTCGGTCACGGCGCGAACGATGAACCAGCCGCATTCGTCGAATCGAAGTGCGCCGAGCGAGCCGGTACGCTTCCATTCCTCGAATGGCACAGTGTGATCGATTGCGCCGTTCTTAATCACTTCGACGTACGGAATTGTGTCCTGGGTCAGAATCTCGGCGGTAATCGCGATATCGATCGGCTCGCCCGATTGGAAGACGTGGCCGGGAATCTCGCCGTTTGCTTTGACAAACAGCATAGGGCCGTTCGTGACGAAACTGCGCCCGGCCCGCAACCCCTCCCACCACGCGTCCCACTGCAGGGCTCCGTCAAGGTGCACGTACACACGGTTGTACCCGACCGGGTTCGGCAACACGCCGGACGCGCTGCCTGCCGATGGAGCAATGCGAATACCGCTGCTCAAAAGCTCGTAATAGATTTCCTGCGACCAGTAACCGTTGCCGCGCGGTCTGGGGAGTCGGGCCGTGTCGCGCCGCTTGCCCCAAGCTTCGCTCTCGTACATGCCGCGCCGGCACATGTGATTGTTCGCGATGCCAATCGAATCGCACAGGCCCTGCGCGATCGCCGTGGGCACGTCCCACCAGAACGGTTTCTCGATATCGATCCACAGTCCCGAATTCGCCCGCTTCGCGTCTGCGAGTATTGTTAACGGTGACGGCCATTCCTTGTCGCACATGGACAAGTCCACCGGCGATGTCCCATTGAAATACAGGAACGCGCCGCCTTCGCGTTCGTCTTCGCCGGCCATCAGGTGATAGAAGCGGTTATCGTCGAACTTCATGGACGGATCGTTCGGGACGCTTCGATTCGACCAATAGTTCTTCGTGTTCCACCACGTAATCACCGGCGCGACATGTACGTCCTCCGCCCGCATCAACAATTCGATGTCCTCCGGCGGACGATGCACGTGCAAGTCTCCGGGCCACCACCCGGCTGCCTGAACGTCGACAAATCGATCCGTTGTCACGGCAACTTCAGTAGTCTGATTGCCACGGATCGAGAAATCCGCCCGCGCGGCACGATATTCCGCGCCGCGTTCAACGATCGCGTGGTAGTGGCTTTCCGGCAAAGACAACGTACCCCCGCCGGGAACGACAAAATGGTCGTGCCACCAGGGAAACTCCGTCACCTTTACGGTTTTCCCATCGAGGTCGGTCAGGTGAACGCGCGCCGGCGTTTCCGTGCCTGCTGCGGCGTCAACGACGCGGATCGACAGCGTTCCCATCGGCTCGGTCTTTTCTCCATCCGCCATGTTCTGTCTCCTCGCGCCCTGCGTGATAGAATCCATGCGCTGTGCGTAAGGGCTGCACACGAATCCGCACTGCAAAAAGGGGGCCCCATGAGTCTATCCCACGCGGCGTACCCGCGCATCATTGCCGTCACGTTCTTCGTAGCGCTCTCGTTTACGGCCCATGCTGCATTCAATGTGCGCGATCATGGCGCCACAGGCAACGGCGAAACGGACGACACCGCCGCGATACAGGCAACCATCGACGCCCTGTCCAATCGCGGCGGGACGGTTTACTTTGAACCGGGCGAGTACCTCACCGGAAGCCTTCATCTCCGCAGCAACATCGCACTCCATCTCGATTCCGGCGCTGTTCTCAAGGGCATACCGGACAGAAACGCGTACGACCCGTACGAAGACCTCGGATTCAAGAACGAGTCCGACGAGGAAACCTCCTATTTCCATCATGCGCTCATCTGGGGTGAGGACATCGAGAACGTCGCGATCTACGGCGGCGGCACAATCGACGCGAACTTTACGAAGCGGCATGGCCCAAAACCGATCGCGCTCAAGCGTTGCAGGTTTGTGCGCATCGGGGGCATCCGCATTTTGAATGCGCCGAACTATTGCATCAGCCTGTTGGGCACCGACTACGTCGAGATCGATGGCGTCACGATCCTCAACGCCTTTTGCGACGGCATCGATCCCGATTCGTGCAAGAACGTGCGCATCTCGAACTGCCACATCGAATCCTGGGACGACGCAATTGTGCCGAAAGCGAGCTTCACGCTTGGCGAGCGCCGCGCAACGGAGAACCTGACGGTAACGAACTGCTACCTTGCGACCGCGTGCAATGCGTTCAAACTTGGTACGGAGTCCGCGGGGGATTTCAAGCGCATAGCCGTCAGCAATTGCGTAATGGATGGGCTGAAAGGAAAACGCGACGCGGTCAGCGGCATTGCCATCGAGTCGGTGGACGGATCGAACATCGACGGCGTTGTCGTGTCGAACATTACAATGGTGAACGTCTGCTCGCCGATCTTCATCCGTCTTGGGAATCGCGGACGCGATATGGAACCGGATGTCCCGGGCACCCTGCGCAACGTATCGATCGACAACGTCGTCGCGACGAACGCGTCGCTCGTATGTTCGATCACCGGCATTCCGGACCGCAACGTCGAAAAAGTTTCGATATCGAACGTGCGGCTGTCGTTCGTCGGCGGCGCACCGTATCGGCCGGTGGAAGAAGCGGTGCCGGAGGTCATTCAGGGCTATCCCAGCGCCGATAACTTCGGCGCGATGCCGGGCTACGCCTTCTACTGTCAGCATGTGCGCGGGCTAACGTTCTCAAATGTCGACGTAAGCTGGGAAGACGGTTTTTGGCGTGCCATGCCGACGGATAAGGATGATTGGGACCTGCCGCTGCGCGGCGTGCCGAAGCAGACGACGCCAAACCCGGAAATCGGAAACGCGCTTGTGATCGACGACGTCCATAACCTTAACATCGCCAATCTGCGTGCGCGGCCGTCCGCCCAAAAACATGCCGTGCTGCGGCTGAACAATGTTCAGAATGCCCTGATCGAATCGTGCGTAGCGCAGGAGTCCACCGATGTTTTTCTCGACGTCCGCGGTGAATTAAGCCGCGACATCGTCTTCTCGGGAAATTCCATGCTGCGTGCGCGCAACAGCGTGTCGACCGGCCCGCTGCCCGCCGATGTGGTGAAGCAAATCGCAAACACCGATCCTGGGCCCTAGGTTGCCGCCCGTGTCGAACGCGAAACCCCACCTCGAACGGACCATCGGTCTCGCGGGCGCGGTCGCTCTCGTCATCGGCGGCGTGATTGGCGCGGGCATCTACGCGTTGATCGGATCGATTGGCGCGAAAGCCGGCAGCGCAACGTGGCTCGCCTTCGTTATCGCGATGTTCGTTTCCGTGGTAGGCGCAATTCCCGTGATCCAGGTGGCAAGCGCGATGCCGCGCGCCGGCGCGGGCTACCTGTTTGCGAGCCGCCTGCTCTTTCCCATGGCGGGCACGGTCACGTCCGGGATCATACTCGTCGCGGGCGCGAGTTCGACTGCGCTCACCATGATCGCGTTGACTACCTATTTGCCCCCTGCTCTCACATTCGGCGCGCCGCCACATTGGATCGCCGTCGGCATGCTCGTAGCCTTCTACCTGATCATGCTGCTCGGCCTGCGCATGGCCATTGGCCTGCAAGTGATCATGGTCGCGCACATGCTCGTCGCGCTGGGCATCTATTGCGTCGCGGGGTTTGCCACGACGCCGCTCGAGTTCTCCTTCACGCCGCGGCTCGGCGGCGGCGAGTTCTTCATCGCAGTTGTTCTCTGCTACAACGCGTGCATGGGGTTTCAGGTACTTGCGGAAATGGGCGAAGAAATTCGCCACGCGAAACGCACCATCCCGCTCGCACTGATCATCGGCGGCGCGATCGTGTCGATCATCTACATCGTCATCGGAACGGTCCTCGTCAACTCACTGCCCTACACGCCCGAGGCCTACGATCCCGGAAACGCGCCGCTCAACGCAAGCGCGCTCCTGTTCCTTCCCGCACCCGTCGTTACCTTCGTTGGTCTTGGCGCGTTGACCGCGGGCCTGACCTCGTTGAATGCCGCCGCCGTCGCCCTGCCGCGCGAACTCTTCGCGCAGTCGCGCGACGGCATGCTGCCAGAGGCCCTCAGCCGCGTCGCGCCGCACACCCACTCGCCCCTCCGCGCGATTACCGCATTCTTCGCGCTGGTCGTAGCGCTCGTGTTGCCCAATCTCGAGCAGGATTTCTACGGGCTTATGGCCGCGATCGGGATTCAGATTGTTACCGCCATGATCTGTCTCGGTTCGCTGCGGCTTTACGTCAAGTATCCCGAACTGTATCGTAGCGCGTACATCGTATTTCCCGTATGGATGCTGTGGGCCTGCACCATCGTAACCGTCGTCGTGACGGCCGGCTTCGTCGTCATGATGGCGGGTGAAATGCCGATCGTGATTGTGTGCTACGCAGTCTTGGCCGTGTGCCTCGCCGTGTACCACGCCGCGCGCGTGGCGTATGCGCGGCGTGCGGGCATTCCGTATGATGAACGCGTGCGCCGAATCCCCGGTGATGACGAAATAGAAAACGATCGCGCGCCGCTGCTCGAAGAGCAAGAGTCCGAGGCGCAGTAGGAGGACACCGCCGTGCTCGCATTTGTGACCATTTGCCTAATGTCCGCGTCCGATCTGCCCGTGATGTTCTTGTCGCCCAGCGACATTTCGGATGCAAACAGCGTGCGCATTGCGCCGCAATTGCCGGAGCCGGGCCTCACGCTCTTGTTCAACAATCACCAGCCTGACCTGTGGTACGCGCCGGTCGCCTCGATTCCCGAAGGCGAGATCGTGCGCATCTGGTACCAGCGCGTGTGCAAAAGCGAAAAGGAGTACTCGGACCAGCGCACGCTGTGCATGGGCGAACTGCGCAGCGACAAATGGTCCTTGCCGGAACTGGACCCGGCGCCGCCCGCGTGGGGCGGGCCCAACAACGTCGTCATGCGGCGGTCGCCGCACAAACCCACCTGGGGCGGGTTCAACGTATTCCAAATCGTGCGCGCGGGCGAGTTCTACCGCATGCTGTATTGGGACCAGCCCGAACTGCCCGCGGAAGCCGGCGCGATGGTCGCGGAATCGAAGGACGGAATTCGATGGGAAAAGCGCGAGGGCACGGTATTCACCGAACACAACGACGCGTACTCGCTCGTCGCCAAGGACAGCGAGTACATTGTCTACCAAACCGCGCTCGAGCCGTGGCCGGACAAGCCGTATCCCGACAACCTCGACAAGTTCAAGCGCGTGCTCTGCGTCCGCACATCGCCGGACCTGATGACCTGGTCGCCGCAAGAGATATTCTTGCGGCCCGACAAAGACGACGCGCCGGAAACCGAGTTCTACCTGCTCAAGGTATTTCCGTATGGCGACGGGTACGCCGGCCTGATCATGAAGTACTACGGCGACCCAAAATTGCCCAACAAGCACAGCGGCATTCTCAAGTACGAACTTATCGTCAGCGACGATGCGCGCACCTGGCAACGGCCGTATCGCGGCGTTGATCTCGGGTTCTGGAGCTACGCCGATCCGTTCGAGAGCAATGGAAAGATGCACTTCGTGATCTGGAAAGACGGGGGTATGAATACCGTCGCGTATCGCAGGAACGGATTGACCGCCGTCGTCGCGGCGGACGCCGGTTCGTTCACGACCCGCGCATTCACCATGCCCGCAAACGGCATCACGCTCAACGCCGACGCGAGCGACGGCTGGATCGAAGCCCAACTCCTCGACGAGTCCGGCAAACCGCTCGATTCCGTACGCGCCCGCGTGGGCCAAACGGATAAGGAAAACATCCCCCTCAATCTCAGCGAGGAGACCATAAAGAAGTTCGCGGGCCACGCGTGCAAACTGCGCATTAGCCTGCAAAACGCGAGGCTATACTCGATTGGCGCCTAGTGGTGGCAAGGCGCTGAAAACGTAAGCTGTCTACAGGAGATTAATTGCATGCTTCGTTCCTGCGCATCGATGCTGGTAGTCGTGTTTGCCGCATCCTCCGACCCCATTAACCCCGCGTTGGGTCCGGGCGACGACGCATTCATGTCCCGCCAGTCGGAAGCGTTTCTGTCGGAGATCGCCAAGACGCTGGACACCGTGCCGCCCGCCGTCCCGGAGCCGCGCGAACGCACGCTCGCTCTACGCCTGTTGGACGCCGTACTGCACGACACACATTCCCCCAACCAGCCCTCCGTGCAGGCCTTCTACCACGCGCGGATGGAACGCGCGATACAACAGATGGAAAAATCGCGCACCACCGAGGGAATGCAGATTTGGAAGGCATACAACCACGGGTTTGTCGTCCGCACTTCATCAATCACGGTTGGCTTCGATCTCTTTCGCGGGCCCGCTCGGTTCCGGTGGGACGGACCGGAAGGCCGCAAGGGAGTCGACGCCCCCGGCTTTCCAATCCCCGATGCGTGGGCCGATCGCCTCGCCGCGCAGTGCGACGTACTGTTCATCAGCCACGAACACCGCGACCATGCGGACCCCTATGTCGCGGAAGCGTTTCTCAAGCTCGGCAAGCCCGTCGTAGCGCCCGTGTCGGTGTTTGCAGACACGCCGCTGCAAGGGCGCATAACGCACATGAAACGCGAAGCCCACACGGTTCAGGAGCTACCCATCCAAAACGGGAAGGTCCAACTGCAGGTCGTCGTCTACCCCGGCTTTCAGTACCAGGACGGCGGACCCGAGAACAACGTAACGCTCGTGATTTCTCCCGAGGGGTATTCGTTCGCGCACAACGGCGATCAGATCAACGACCCATACCCGCAGTATCAGGAAGACTTCAAATGGATCGACGCCGTCAAGGACCATCATCGCGTCGACCTGTTGATGACGAACAACTGGACGAACGACGTCCTGCGCATGGCGCGCGGATTCAACCCGCAACTCGTCATCCCCGGCCACGAGAACGAACTCGGCCACCAGGCGAACGACCGTGTCCCGTACTGGGGCGACGAAACCTTCCTGAAGTTGAATTTCACCGAGATGAAGGCCCAGTTCCCGGCGGTTGTAATGACGTGGGGAGAGACGTATCGATTCGTGCCGAATCGATGAACCGCGCATACGCCCCGCCCGCCGCCTTGCTGTTATCGGCGCAGTCTGGTTAAATACGCGCTTGGGCTTTGGCGCGTTTGCGCACCGACGGAGTAGCGGACGGGGCATCCGGCCCCGTCACCAACCCCACACTGCACGCCATTTCGCGTACGCACGCGTGAAAACATGCAACGGGAGAACTTGGAATGAAGTTGTTTAAGGGTCCCTTCGTAGAGCTTTTTGTCGCGCTGGTACTTATGCTCGTCTTGGCGCCGGCCGTGTCTGCCGACGCGCCCGCGGCTGTCAAGACCACGCCGCTGGACGAATACGTCGCCAAACCCGATCCCGCGTTTGCCTTCGACGAAACGCCCGCTAAGGTCGTGGAAGAGACGGACTATACCGCGCGCACCTACCATATGGTGTCGCAGGAATGGCTCGACCCCACCAAGGTCGATCGCACGAAATGGGAGCATTGGATCGTCGTCTTCGAGCCGAAGGTCGTGGATCACAAAGAGCACGCACTCGTCTTCATCAACGGCGGTAGCAACCGCGACGGAGAAGCCCCCGGCGGCGACGGCGCGTTATCGCGCGTGGCCGTACTCTCGAAATCAATCGTCGTGGACGTCAAGCAGATTCCCAACCAGCCACTCAAGTTTCCCGACGAGAAGATGGACAAGTACAAAGAGCGCGGCCGCAGCGAAGATGAAATGATCTCGTACGCGTGGGACAAGTTTCTGCTCACAAAGGACCCGCTCTGGCTCCCGCGCCTGCCGATGACAAAGGCCGTCGTCCGCGCGATGGACATGACCCAAAAGCTCCATCCCGACATACAACACTTCTTTGTCTGCGGCGGGTCGAAACGCGGCTGGACGACGTGGACCGTTGCCGCCGTGGACAAGCGCGTCTCCGGCATCGCGCCCGCGGTTATCGACGTATTGAGCGTGACGGAATCGCTCGACAACCACTACAAATCCTACGGCTTCTGGGCGCCGGCCATCGGCGATTACGTCGAGATGGATATCGTTTCGCGCATCCACACGCCGGAATTCGCCGAACTGCGCAAAATCGTCGATCCCTACAGCTACATCGATCGCCTCACGATGCCGAAGTTCATCCTCAACGGCGGTGGCGACCAGTTCTTCCCGCCGGATTCGTGGAAGTTCTACTTCGATGATCTCAAAGGCGAAAAGTACATGCGGTACATCGCAAACACGGACCACGGCCTGAACATCGACGCGTACTTCAATCTCGCGTCGTTCTACACAGCGATCCGCACCAATACGCCGCGTCCATCCTTCGCCTGGAAAAAGAACGACGATGGCTCGCTCGAAGTGACCTGCGAAACAAAGCCCACCAAAGTTACCCTGTGGCAGGCGACCAATCCCGAAGGCCGCGACTTCCGCCTCGAGAAGATCGGAAAGGTGTACACGAGTACGCCGGTTGCCGAATCGTCGCCGGGCATGTACCGCGCGGATGTCAAAGCACCCGAAAAAGGCTGGACCGCATTCTTCCTCGAAATGGAATTCCCAAACCCCAGCTTCCCGCACCCGTTCAAATTCTCCACAGGCGTCAGTATCGTGCCGGATACGTATCCCGCGGCGGCCAAATAGTCCGCGAACAATCAACGCTCGTAATCTCTTGTCGAGTGCGGTGGCAAAGTCCGCTTCGGACAGCGCTACCGCTTTCGCTTTCGGCGGAGCCGAGTTCCCGCGGGACTGGCCACCGCGACATTTGACGCGCCGCTCCCAGTTACGGCAATCACACCAATCATGGCGCCGCCGCAAACGATCTACTCGGCAAACAGGCGCGTAGCTGTCTCTTCGTGCTCGTGCTTCGCCACCAGAGCCCCCCTGTGTTTCACGTGACAAGCCAACTATATCCACCGAGCACTGAACGATGTCATGGCACAAGATTCAATGAACGATGTGGTGGCGCTTGAGAAGTACGAGCACGAAGAATTGAGGCAGTCATTCATCCTGAGAATCGTTGGCAGCCAATTCGTCTTCCTCGACAGCGCGCCCCAACCGATCCCCAAACTCTGCTTCTTTTCCGCGATCGACGGGATGGTAATACGATCCGCGTTCGACGCCGTAGTGCTGGGGGACATAGCCGCCGGGAAAGTCGTGCGGGTACTTGTAGCCTTCGCCGCGGCCGAGGCGTTGCGAGCCGGGATAGTGCGTGTCCTGCAAGTGTTTCGGCACGGCGACGGCCTTGCCTTGCTGCACGTCTTCCATCGCGGCGGCGATGCCCAAGTACGCTGCGTTGCTCTTTGGCGCGCATGCTACGTAGGTCGCGGCCTGCGCGAGGATAATCTGCGCTTCGGGCATGCCGATGAATTCGCAGGCCTGCCACGCGGCGGTCGCGACGACGATCGCCATCGGATCGGCGTTGCCGACATCTTCGGACGCGGCGATGCAGATGCGGCGCGCGACGAAGCGCGGGCTTTCGCCCGCGTGCAGCATGCGCGCCATCCAATAGAGCGCGGAATCGGGATCGGTGCCGCGCATACTCTTGATGAACGCGGACGCGGCGTCGTAATGCTCGTCGCCCGTGCCGTCGTAGTGGATGAGCTTGCGCTGGATCGATTCTTCGGCGCCGGCGCGGGTGATGTGGACTGCGCCGGCTTCCCGCGGCGTCGTGAGAACGGCGATCTCGAGCGCGTTCAGCGCGCGCCGCGCGTCGCCTTCGGCGTAGCGCGCGATGTGGTGTAATGCGTCGTCGTCCGCGTTGACGTCGAGGTCTTTCCAGCCGCGTTCAGGGTGCGACAGGGAGCGCCGCAACAATGCGATGACGTGGTCCTCGGTGAGCGGGTGCAGTTCGAATATCTGCGAACGCGACAGCAGCGGCGCAACGACGGAGAAGAACGGGTTTTCCGTTGTGGCGCCGATCAAAACGATGTTGCCGTTTTCGACGTCGGGCAGCAGCGCGTCCTGTTGGGCGCGGTTGAAGCGGTGGATTTCGTCGACGAAGACAATGGTCTTCTTCCCGTCGTGGAGGCGCCGCGCTTTGGCAGTGTCGATGAGCGCGCGCAGTTCCTTTACGCCCGAGGTGACCGCGTTCAGATTGTCGAATGCGGACTGCGTGCGCATGGCAATGACGCGCGCGAGCGCGGTTTTCCCGCAACCCGGGGGGCCGTAGAGAATTAGCGAGGTGATGCGGTCCGCTTCGATTGCGCGGCGCAGGATTTTGCCGGGCCCGAGGATGTGTTCCTGGCCGATGATGTCATCGATTGAGCGCGGGGCGACGCGGCGGGCGAGGGGCGCTTCCTTCTTGATGCGATCGGCGGCGGCGTGTGTGAAGAGGTCTTCGGGCATAGGGACATCGTACAAGAAAACGCTGTGTTCGGGCGCAACCGGTGTTCAAGGGTTTGCGTTTCCGATAGGTCCGGTTTTCGAGCCGCAAAAGGAGGGAGCGGCGGGCCTTGGGAACCCGCCGCTCAGTGCGGGGAGTGCCTGGATACCGTGTTATCCGTGTTCTTGGCGCAAGAGGGTCACGGTATAGCGTACTAACCTGAAACCATTGGGCTGCGGTCGTTGGCCTCAGACGCTACATAGAGCGTGTGGATCCTTAGTGGTCTGGGCTGCGGAACGACCTCCACGGTGCAATGGGGTCGTTGACCAGATCCACACCAAGTGGTTCCAAGCACTGGAGGCATGTTACCACAACATATAGGGGTTGTCAACACCTTTCTTCGGGTTGTCAACAAGAATTTTTTGGGGTGATTTTCACCATAAACTGTAGGCTATTCTATGAGTTGTAGCATGTATTGTGGCTAGTGTAATTGCTCCGTCGAGTAGTATGTTTACAGCTCGCCGTCATCGACGATCTAGATATAGTGGTCTGTATGAAATGCATGCTGCGGATAAATGCGAAAAGCGCCTATTCTTGCGGGTATTTCGTGCGTGTGTTAGGATTTGGATGTGCGGAAGAACGTCTAATTTGGGGCGCGGGAGAATGATCGCATGCCGTTGTTTGGGTTCGTTTGCGAGGATTGCCAGCAGGAGCACGAGCTGTTGGTTCGGGCTGACGCGAAGCCGCTATGTCCGGACTGTGGGTCGAACCGGATGGCAAAGCAACTGAGCGCGTTTGCGGCGGTGACGTCGCGCGCGGCGGAGCCGGCAATGCCATGCGGGGCGCCGTCGTGCTGCCGGATGCCGGGCGGCTGTGGGATGAACTGAGGGCCCACTCGATGGCGGACAGGTCCGACAAATCCGGCGCTGGGGACGAGCCGAAGGAGGTGAAGACCCTCGGCATGCACGTGCGCAAGGGGTGGCAGACCATCGCGGAGTACCGGCCCACCAGCTTCTACCTGTTGCTTGCGATCATCGTTGTCCTGCTGTTGGGGTTGCAGATAGCCGAGTATCGGGAGAACCCTAAGCAGTCGGTCTTCGTGCTCATCTGCCTGTTTATCTTCTTTTTCGCGGTGATGGTGTTTGCGATTCTGGAGGCGGGCCAAATCATCCGCCGGCACTTGCGCGACAAGCGCGAGCTGTGGCAGTCCACCCTTGGCGAGGAAGAGTTCCTCACCGAACTCGGCAAACGTGTCCGCCAACACCGTGATTCCTAGCCAGTCATTTCCGAGAGGACCTTCTTCTTTGCGGAGAGAAAAAGGTTCTCTCGCGCTCTCTCCAAAAAGAAACGGGCTGTGAAGCGTATTCTCGCGCTGGCGCCGAACTGGGTGGGCGACGTGGCGATGTGCACGCCGGCGTTGCGCGCAATTGCGCGGCGGTATCCCGAGGCGGAATTGACCGTGGCGGGTCGGCAGACTGCGTGCGATTTGCTCGACGGATTGCCGTACATTGCGCGGCGCGTTGCGGTGGTGTCGAGGCCGACCTTAATCCAGATATTGAACGCTGCGCGAGAATTGCGGCCGTTCGCGCGCGATGCCGCGATCGTTTTTCCGCACTCGGCGCGCGCGGCAATTCTCGCGTGGATGACGGGCGCGCGGCGGCGCGTCGGATACAAGCGCGGGAACCGTTCGTGGTTGTTGACGGATCGCGTCGAGCCGCATCGCGTGAACGGCGTCATCGAACCGATTTACATGGCGTCGGAGTATCTCCATCTGCTGGCGCCATTGGATTGCGCGGACGACGGGAAGGGACTCGAGCTGCGCGCGAGCGAGGAGGCGCTGGCGCAGGTGCGTCCGCATCTCGAAGGCGGGGGGCCGCTGGTGGGCATTGCGCCGGGCGCGGCGTTTGGTCCGAGCAAGCTGTGGCCGGCGGACCGGTATGCAGCAGTTGCAGATGAACTGAAGGAGAAATCGGGCGCGCGGTGCGTGTTGTTAACTGGGCCCGGCGAGGAAGAGACGCGCAATGCGGTTATTCGCAATGCGAAGTATCCGCTGATTCGGTACGACGAAGGCACACAGACGATCGTGAAACTGAAGGCGGCGATTTCACAGCTCGATCTGTTGATCGGAAACGACTCGGGCACACGCCACATCGCGGTGGCGTTCGGCGTGCCGGTGGTGTGCATCATGGGGCCAACGTCGCCGAAGTATTCGTGCGGGCCGTATGAGAAGGGGAAAGTGCTGCGCGTGGATGTCGATTGCGGACCGTGCCAGAAGCCGGTTTGTTCGACGGATCACCGGTGCATGACGTGGATTACGGTGGAGCGGGTGGTGAGTTCGGCGTTGAAGTATCTGTAGACGTAGCGTTTTACGCCCAACGTTTGAGTGGGTGGGTGCGGTCCTCTACGGGAATTTCCACGCGCTTACCTTGGACGCAGGAGTCGAAGACGGCCTGGATGAGTTCGAGGGCGTCGCGGCCGGAGTTGAGATTGATGACCGGTTGCTTGTCCTTTTCGATCGAGTCGATGAGATCGTTGACGATAATCGAGTAGCGCTGCAGGTGATCGCCTTGGTCGGGGGATTGGGGCGCGTTGGGCAGGGGTTCCCACTTTTTGTCGCTGCCGCCAGGTGACCAGGAGCTGTCTTTCAACACGAAGATTTCGGGGCCGATGTTCTGGCGGATGGACATGACGCCTTGCGTGCCGTAGACGTCGATGCCCCAGCGTCCGCCGTTACCGTCTTTGCTTTTCATACTCGAGAAGAATGCGGGGACGCCGTTGCCGAGACCGAAGGCCGCGGTGATACGATTGCCGACGATGGGGCCGAGGGGTTCGGTCGCTTCGGTGACGTTTTCCTTCGTGGCGGGTTTGCCGTTGAACGTGATGTCCGAATAGCACCACTGCGGTTTGCCGAAGAGGAAGTTGATCATGTCGAAGAGGTGGACACCCAGCACGATCAGGTCTTCGCCGCCGGCGCGGTCATCTTCCTTTCCACGGCTGCGGACTTCGAGGATCGAACCGACAATTCTGTCTTCCACGAGCAGTTTGCGCGCGTGTTGTACGAGGGGCGTCGAGCGGAAATTGAAGCCGATGGTCCACTTCAGTTTCTTTGCGTCGATTGCCGCGATAATCTCGTCGGCTTCGGCGAGATCGACGCAGAGCGGTTTTTCGATGAAGCCGTGCGCGCCGATTTCCGCGCACGCGAGCAGGTACTCCTTGTGGCGGGGCGTCGTGCGCGGGCATACGGCGACAAGGTCCGGTTTTTCCTTCGCGAGCATTTCCTTGTAGTCGGCGTACTGCGTCTTCGCGCCGCAGTCGGCGGCGCGCTGGGCGCGGCCCGCTTCATCAGGATCGGCGAGACCGACGACTTCAACGTCCGGGCGTGTCTTGAAGATGAGGTGGACGTCGTGTCCGTAGCCGCCGTCCTTCGTGTCACCGATGACGCATGCGCGGTATTTCTTGCCTTGGGCGATTGCGCCGCCCGATGCGGACGCGATCGATGCCGCCGCCGTTGCCGCCAAGAAGGTCCGTCGATCGATGGACATGGTTGCTCTCCCACTGGCTATAGTTTCAGTGCCCAGATTCCCGCGATTGTACCGTTTGCGCCGCGCCCCGCACGATATCGCACTTGCCACGCTGCACACAATGGCGCGTGCTGGAGCGCCGGCGCGTTGTTTGTGGTGCGTGGGCAAACAAAGAAGAAAGGCGGAGTTGCCGCTCCGCACTCCAAGGTGCTTCGCGCGAATGCGGGGACTATTAGCGAGGTGCTTCACGCGAACGGGCTGTAAACCCTGCGGGGCGGCGAAGCATCGTAGAATGTGGCGGGAGGGACGAGTTTCAATGTCGGTAGAAGCGAGTACAGAGCACGAGCGACAGCCTGCGTGGTGGCGGACAGACTACGCGATCATCGGATATTTCGCGTTGTTCAAGGTGGTCTTGAACGGCGCGTTTATTACGCGGTACGGATTTCAGCGGGACGAGCTGTACTTCATCGCGTGCGGGCGTCACCTGAGTTTCGGGTATGTGGATCACACGCCGATGGTGCCGTGGATGGCGCGGCTGACGCAGACGCTGTTCGGGGAATCGCTGCTGGCGTTGCGAATCCCGTCGCTCGTGGCGGGAGCGTTGAGTGTGATACTCGCGGGCCTGCTGGTGCGGGAGATGGGCGGTCGGCGGTGGGCGCAGGCGTTCGTGTGCGCGGTGATGGTGGCGACGCCGGCGTATCTGCGGGCGCACAGCATTCTGCACATTCCGACGTTCGAGATGGTGTATTGGACGGCGTGTTTCCTGGTGCTGGCGCGCATCGTGAACGGCGGCAACGAAAAGCTATGGCTGGTGTTTGGCGCGATTGCGGGCGTGGGATTGCTGAACAAGCCGACAGTGCTTTTTCTCGGAACGGGCGTGGCGGTCGCGATTGTGCTCACGCCGCTGCGCAAACACCTCTTGCGTCCGTGGGTGTACTTGGGCGGGGCAATCGCGTTGCTAATCTTCCTGCCGAACCTGATCTGGCAGTACAACCACGATTGGGCAACGTACCGGTTCGTGAAGCAGCTCAACGAGCACACGATGCAGCGAATCTCGTTTCTCGATTTCATGTTGGGGCAGGTGCTTTATATGGGACCGCTCAACGCGTTCGTGTGGGCGCCGGGGCTTGTGTTTCTGTTGTTCACGAAGCGCGGTGGAACGTATCGCGCGCTGGGGCTCATCTGCGCGACGGTGTACACGATCATGGTGATATCGAAAGCGAAGGTGTACTACCTCGCGCCGGTGTATCCCGCGTTGTTCGCGGGCGGCGCGCTCGCGTGGCAGGCGTTTGTCGCGGACAGCCGGTGGCTGAAGCGCGCGGCGTTCGCGTTGCCGGTTGCGGGTCTCATCTGGACGGCGCCGTTGGGATTGCCAATGCTCGATATCGAGACTGCGCCCAAAGCAATCCGAACCATGACGGGCGGCTTGGTTGACGAGAACACGGCGCACGAAATTACCGGCGATTGGCGGGATCAGCACGGTTGGGAAAACCTGGTTGCTGAGGTTGCGAAGGTGTACGAGTCGCTCAGTGCCGAGGAACAGAAGAACTGCATCATCATCACGCGGAATTACGGGCAGGCGGGCGCGATCGATTTCTTCGGGAAGCAGTACGGGTTGCCGGATGCGTTGTGCACGTTTATGACGTATTACTATTGGGGTCCGGGGGAGCGCACGGGCGAGGTTGGCATCACGGTTGGACTCACGCGCGAGAACGTTGCGTTGTATGAAGAAGTGGAGTTGGCGGCGACGGTTACCGGCGAGCACGTGAATCGGTTCGAGAATAATGTGCCAATCCAGATCTGCCGTAAGCCGACGAAGACGGTCCAGGAGGCGTGGAAGACGATCACGCCGCAGGGGTTCTGAGTTGCGGTGCGCTTTCAGCGCGCGTTCGGCAGCGTGTTCGACTTGGTCGACGTGCGAGCACGCGTGCAGTTTGCGTGGGGGCGGGAGGCCAAAGCGGAGCTTTTCAAGAGCGCGTTACCAACTGGAAAGTTTGTAGCGAGAATGGTACTGGGAACGAGGAATCGATGAACGCGACGGCCTATTCAGACCACGCGGGGCTTGAGACGACGCAACGGTAGTTCGAGTCGTTGTAGTGGGGATTGCGCGCGGGTTTGTAGAGTTTGCCGGATTTTGGGTTGTCGCTTTGGGTGTAAACCCAGAGTTCAGTTGGGTCCCACACGACCACTTCGTCGCGGCAGTCGCCGGTTACATCGATGACGTTGTAGGCCATGTCGGGGTGGCCGTCGGCGGGCAAGCGCACGGCGCGTCGTCCCCAGCCATCGACCATTCCGCCTTCGTCGGCGTTGACGGAGAGCACGACAAACTCGGGCGGCGCACCGGTCCAATTGATTGGCATGCAGAGGCTGCCGTGTTGGAACGGTTCGAAATCGAGGTAGGGATCGCCTTCGGCGTTGTAGAAATGAACGATGCCCTGGTTGCTCCAGTAGTTGATCGAGACGGTTTCGAGTCCCAGGAGGTCGGGGCGGAACTCCGCGATGCCGGGGTTCTGCACGTGGCCGAGGCGGTGATGCCTCAATACGTTGCCTTGCATGTCCGCGACGATTGTGCCTTCGTCGCTGCCGACCCACAACGCGCGCCAGGGGCCGTTGTCTGTAAATCGTGCCATTGCGATGCCGTCGGCGTGATCTTTCAGGCCGCTTTCGATCGACCATAGCTTTGTGCCGTCGTTGTCGACGAGCGTGTAGCCGATCAGGACTTCGTCCTTTCCGTCATTGTCGACGTCGGCGGCGTAGGGATAGTGGCCGGTCATGCATTGGCCGCGCCACATGATGTTCAGATCGTTGTCGTAGGCCCAATAGTTCATGTACCGGTCCTTGAGGATCATGTCGGCGTCGCGTCCGGCGCCACGAAGATCACAGAAGTAGATCGAGTCGCCGAGAATCTGTTTGAAGGCGTTGTGCGGGGGCTTCGCATTGGGCGGCGTGTTGGGCGTGGGGACGCGTTTCTTCACGTCGCCGGTCGCGCCATCCAGGACGACGATCTCGAAGTTTGCGCAGTAAATGACTTCGTTCTTGCCGTCGCCGTCCCAGTCGTGAATCTGAAACGCGACGTCGTTCGTGAGATGGTTGCGCCACGTGTCCGGTTTGCCAACCTGCCAGAGCTTCTCACCGTCGAAGGTGTACGCGGTGATGCAACTGATCTCGCTGTTGGTGTCTTTGGGCCCGTGGTGAATGACTTGCCCGGCGGCGAAGTCGATTTGCCCGTCGCCATCGAGATCGCCGAAGCGCAGGTTGCGGCCGACGCCGGTGTCGCGCAGCGCGACTTTCTTCCACAGGACGGTCTCTGGGTTTGCGTCCTGCAGCGCGCTCTCTTCCGCCGCGCGTTTTGCGTTCAGCGCGTGGATACGGTCTTTTTCCTCGGCGCTCATTATGACGAGGGTGCTAAGAAATGTGACCGGCACATCAGACAGCAGCCCCACGCGCCCCCGGTCATATGTTGAATCTTCCGCATTCAGGGAGACAGCGTCGCCCAATTTCGCGTGTAGCTTCGGGCCGTCGACGACGACAAGCGCTCGAATCGTCTTGCCCGGTTCGGGCGTGAAAGGGGCTTGCGCCAACACGACCTCATCGGGATCGCGAAACGCTTTTTCGTGGCGCACGCGAACGAGCAAGGCATTCCGGTCTTGTATGCCAAAGAAATAGTAGCAGCGGTCGTTCTGGTAGCGGACGGCGACGCCGCAACGGCCGGTACTTTCAGGAACGATAAACTCGACCGCAAACGCGTAGTGGGTCCACAGTGGGTCGCCCGCGACGACCATTGGGTGCGTGTGTTTCATCTTGTTCGGCGTCATCATCGCGAGCGCGGGTTTGCCGTCAACGCGAATGGCGCGCCACGCGAGTTGCGACTCGGAGTCGGAGCGGAAGGTGGAAACGGCCCAAGGTCCGCGCGGGGTGGTTTCGGGGAGGTAGTGGTACTCCGCGCGGGCGCCGACGACGCCGAGCAGCGGACCCGCGGGATACGAATTGAAGCTGTTCTGGAGAAAGACGGCTTCCTCGGAGAAAGAGGCTACGGCGGCGAACAGTATCGACACAATTTGCACGTTATGGCGCACGGTATCCTCCGCTTCGATGGTGTGCATGCGTGCTCGCGGGAAGTGTAGCGGGTTCGTTTACGGCAAGGAAAATGGGGCATGCTACTTTTAGGCAGGGCTTGATCTAGGATTAGGGCAATTCCGGAGGGGGCGCGCACATGCTCTTCGAACGGTTTGTATTGTCGGCGCCGGTGGGCATGGCTGTGATCGCGGCATTCGTTGGAGCGGCGCTGCTAACGATGGGGCGGGGGTACCGGCGGTTGGGTGCGGCGTTGGCCATTGTGTTTGGCGCGAGCGTCGTGTTCAGCATCGTGGGATGGTTCGGCGGCGCAGCCGTTGGGCTGGCGATCACGTCGCCGGGCGAAGGCGCGGGCGTCGCGGTGATGCTGTTTGCGTTCCTCGTTGCTGGACTGTGCGGCGCGGGTGCGCTGTTTGGTGGCATTGGTTGGATTGTCTGGAAACGGGAGCGGTATCTCGCCCGTGGGAAACGATCGCGCGCGCTTGTGGCTTTTGCGATTGCGATGTTCGCCGGCGGGGCGGCCCTGGCCGGGATGCAGCTTGTTCGCGTGACGCCGGGGCTGATGTCCGACCGTATGCTCTCGGGTCAGGCATCAGGACCAAATGGTTCGCTGCGGGCGGAGGCGCGCGAGGAATTATTGTCGCGCGGACAGGAAGCGGTGCCTGAAGTTATCGCGGCGCTGCGGTCCGCCGACAAGTCGGATGTGCATATTTTCGAGTCGGGGATCAATGGTGGAATCTTGTATCACCTCGAAATGCTTGGCTTGTTGGGCGGTCCGCAGGCGATTGCGGAGTTGCGCACGTGGTTCATCAGCGATTACGCGCCGGACATTCGGGCGGCGGCGGCGCGCGGGTTGGGCGAGTCGGGTGACTCCGAAAGCGCGCACGCGATTGCCGTGTTGTTGGAGGAGAGGTCGTACGAGTGGCGCAAGAGCCATTTTCAGTTGTTGCGCGCGCTCGCGCTGCTAAAGGCGAAGGACGAATTGCCGCATATCAAAAGCGCGTTGCAGTTTACGCCGGACGAGGAGGGTACGTCGTTTCAGATCGGGTTGCTGGGCGAAGGGATCGCGGCATTGGTCGAGTTCGACACGCCCGAGGCGTGGGAGGCTGTTTCCGAAGTCGCCAACAGCGGGAGCGGCGCGCGCAGGGAGACGGTCGAGCGAATACTGCGCGAGATGGGTAAGGCGTTGCCGGCGGGGAAATGACGCGGAGGACTAAAGGGACCTGAAGGACCTAAACGACCAAGAGGACGAAAAGGACCTAGTGGTCCCCGTCAATCGATTTTGTTGATGTTTGTAGCGCCCGGTCTCCGTGCCGGGCGGTATTCCACGTGACTGGAACCGCAAAATTCAAATGACGTAGAGCACTAGATTTGTGGGGGCGGTCTGACGGGAATTGCGATTGGCTAACGCCGCAGCGCGGGGTACACGCCCACGCTGTAGACGCCCGCAGCGACGGTGCCCAATAGCGCGATGACGAGCAACAACGTCTGGTTCGGGTCCGTTGACGGATCCGGAGCAAAGTGTTGCGGGTAGGCGTCGGGTATGAACGATGGTAATGCGATTTCGCCGGTGGTTGAGCCGGCGTTAACGATGTAGCCGGTGGCAACGAACGTGCGCGCCGATAATTCTGGGGGAAAAGAAAACGCCGGAACAGACACCGCAGTGGACCGCGCCTGCGTGCGCGCGACATCGGGCTGTTGGTATAGGCCGTGCCACCACGCCGTCATTGGAACGGCAAACGCCAGGGCAACGGCGATCAATGCGATTTCGGGCCCGCCGAACTTGCGGCCCATGGGCACTCTGTGCATGGAAGGACTCCCGCACCCCCGCGAGATGACTCCGCACACCGCGCCGCGCAAAACCCAAGTTGCGCCGCGCAACGGAAAAAGGGCTTCTCTCCGCAGCGAGAGAAGCCCTTCATTATCGCGTGCGATGACGCGCTTGTCAATGATCTCGGGCGCGCAAGGTACCCTTGGCGACTCGATTACGCCAACTGCGGGACCTCGAAGCCTTTGCGGTACTCCTTCGTCAGCAGGGCGTTCGCTTCGTCGTCGCCGATGAATTTTTCGGTGGCGGGGTCGAAATTGAGCGAGCGGCCGAGCCGGTACGAAATGTTCGCGAGGTGGCAGTGTGCCGCGGAGATATGCCCTACGAGCGCGTCGCAGGGGTTATCCTCGGGCTTGCGGGAGAGCACGGCCTTCGCGAAATTGATGAAGTTCGAATGGGACGGTGTTTCCGGGTTTGGCGGCGTTTCGATGGGTTTGTCCTCCGTGTCGAAAAAGCCGACGCCTTCGATGTAGTAGCCCTTCGAACCGTAGGCCATCGCGCCGCAGCCGGGACACTCCTTGAACTTGCCGCCGCCGGTGACAGTGCCGTCTTTCTCGATGGTGCCGCCGAGAATCCTGCCGCCTTCTCGGTTGGTGAAGCGATTGCGCACATCGAAGATCAGTTCGGTGCCGTCGGCGTAGGTGAAGATGGCGGTGTTCGTGTTCGGCGTTTCGCCTTGGTCTTTGTACGTGTACCGGCCGCCCGCGCTGTACACGCGTACGGGGAGCCCCTTGTTCATAATCCAAACGGACTTGTCCATTTCGTGGACGCCCTGGTTGCCGATTTCGCCGTTGCCGTAGCGCCAGAACCAGTGCCAGTTGTAGGGCACGTAGTTTTCGTTGTACGGATGATCGGGCACGGGACCCTGCCACAAAGTCCAGTTCAGGCCTTCAGGCGGATCGCTGTCCTCGTGATGGTCGAGTTTTCCGCGGTTGCCATTCTTGTATCCCGTGCCGCGCGCCGTGTGGATTTCGCCGATGATGCCTTCGCGCATGAGTTCGATATCGCGAATCCACGTGTTGCTCGAACGGCTTTGCGTGCCGTGCATCACGACGCGGTTGTACTTCTTTTGCGCGGCGACGAGTTGGCGCCCTTCCCACACGGTATGCGAGAGCGGCTTTTCCACATACACGTCCTTGCCCGCCTGGCAGGCCCAGATTGACACGAGCGTATGCCAATGGTTCGGCGTCGCGGTGGTGACGGCGTCGACGTCGTCGCGCGACATGATCTCGCGCATGTCCACCGTTGCGAACGGCGTCTTGCCGGAGACTTCCTTTACCTTTGCGGCGACACCATCGAGCCGCCCTTTGTCGACGTCGCAGACTGCGACGAGGTCGGCGCACTCGTGTTGCGAGTAGAAGCCGACGTGGCCGGAGCCGCGTCCGCCCGTGCCGATGACCGCGATTTGCACGCGCTCGTTCGCGCCGAATACTTTTCCTTTCGCCATTGTGCCCGCGACGATGACCGCTGTCGCCGAGCTGCCCAAGAATGTCCTTCGATTCATGCCCATACCCTCCCAGAGTTCACTGTGCGTTCAACAATTCCCGGTAGAGCGCCTCGTATTGCGCAACAATCGGGTCGCGCGCGAAATGCGCTTCCGCGTGTTTGCGGCCGCGCGCGCCCATGCCGCGCGCCCGCTCGTCGTCCGTGAGGATGTCGATGGCCCGCGCCGCCATCGTCTCGATGTCGCCCACTTCGCAAAGATACCCCGTTTCGCCGTTGACCACAACTTCGCGGACGCCGCCGCTGTCCGTGCCGAGGACGGGGACGCCGCAGGCCATTGCTTCGAGGGCGACGAGGCCGAAACTTTCGTGTTCACTGGGCTGGAACACGAGATCGGCGCAGGGCAGGATCATCTCGATGTTTTCATTGTTGCCGAGGTACTTGATGCGGTCGGTGATGCCGAGCTGGCGCGCGACACCGACCGCGGAAAGGCGCTCGGGACCGTCGCCGACCATGATAAGGCGCGCATTGACGCGGTCGCTGATCTTCTTGAATGCGCGGACGACGTCGGTGACGCGCTTGACGGGCCGGAAGTTCGAGATGTGCATGACGATCTTCTCGCCCTTTTCGGCGAGCGAGCAGCGTTCGACCTGTTGCGTACCGAACTTTTCCAGGTTGATGAAGTTGTAAATCGTGCGGACGGGGACGCTGAGTTTGAACGCCCGCTGCGTTTCCTCCGTAAGCCAATTCGAAACGGAGGTGACGGCGTCGCTGCTCTCCATGGCGTACTTCGTGAGGCGGAAGAAACCGGGGTCGGTGCCGACGAGGGTGATGTCGGTGCCGTGCAGCGTGGTGACGAGTTTGAACTTTTTCCCGTTGGTCATCATGTCGCGCGCGAGAATGGCGCAGACTGCATGGGGGATGGCGTAATGCGCGTGCCAAATTTCGATGTCGTGTTCCTCGGCCACTTCGGCCATCTTGGTCGTAAGGGCGAGCGAGTACGGCGGGTGGCGGAACAACGGATAGGTCACGAAGTCGACGGAGTGATAGAAGATGTTTTGGTGGAATCCCTGCAAGCGAAACGGAATTTCGTAGCTGACGAAGTGAACGATGTGCCCGCGCTCGGCAAGGGCCAGGCCGAGTTCGGTCGCGAGGATTCCGCTGCCGCCGGCAGACGGATGACACGTGATTCCAATGCGCATGCAGACTCCTTTTCACATCAGTGCGCGCAGACCATTTTCATGCCCACCGCGCCGCGCGACGCGTTACAGCACAGAACTTATCCAAGGCGCCAACTCCGACGGGAGCCAAAGCGGCAGCGTCGTCCGCAGCGGATTCTACGCCCAACCGCACTCCGAAACGCTACAGGCCCGGTAATGTCGAAAGCGCGATTGGCGTTTCGCTGTAGAGCGGTTCACCGTACGCGACGCCGATGCGCGCGCCCCAGTAGGAAGCGCGGGTGGCAATTGAATTCCAGAACGTTTCCGACGACACGAATGTTTCCGCGCCTTCGTATTGGGGGTTGAACAATTGCGATTTGTACGCGCGCAACGCGGCGAGCTTTGTCTCGAAGGTTTCGGACACGTCGATCACCGCATTGGGCGGTGTAGTCTCGCCATAGACGCGGTAGTAGCAAACATGCGCCGCGCGGTGCGGGGCGTGGCCGGTATCGATACGGGCCAACCCGGCGAGGTAGTTCGCGTCGCGCACGAGATAGTGCGCGGCGTCGTGATCCGGATGACGGTCCGTGTGCATCGGACACAGCAAGACGCGCGGGCGTAGCGAACGCAGTATGCCGATGAGCGTCTGGCGCATGGGTCCATCGTTTGCGATGGCTCCATCGGGCAGTTTCGCGTTCGCGCGCTGCGCGATGCCCAGAATCCTTGCGGCGAACTGGGCTTCCGCGCGGCGTTCTTCGACGCTGCCGCGGGTGGCGAGTTCGCCTTCGGTCAGGTCGAGTATCGCGACGCGATGGCCCTGCTTCGCCAATTTCGCGACGATGCCGCCGATTCCCACCTCGACGTCGTCGGGGTGCGCGCCGACGGCCAATACATCTAACTCTGTCATTTGGCTCACAATTCGATCTCGTCGATTCCAAACGTCTCGATATCAATTCCCCGCACGATACGTGGAATAAGGTCCCAGCCGTGCTCGAAGAGGAACGAGAAGATTGTATAGACGCGCTCCTGCGGTTTGCGAAACGGCGCGAAGGCATTGCAGAGGCGTGTAATTTGTCGTCGAACCGCATCGGCCTGCGTCTCGTTGCGCTGAAGTAATTCCGACTCGAACTTTTCAAGTAGTCCACCGACGCGCTCGGCCAAGTCACGCGACGCGGCCACCGACTTGGTGAGTTCGTTCGATAACGAGGTCAATTCTTCCAGGATCGCCTTACGGCGATTTCTGAATCGATCCAACTCCGGGTCTGTAATCGCGGAACGCAGCGCGCTATCCAGCAGTGCCTCGGGCGCGCTTTCGGCCAGATGCGCGGGTTCCAGACCAAACTTAGCGCACAATTGGGCCAACTTTGTAGTCGTGAGCACACACCGCGCGCGCGGATATACCGTCGGCATGGTGACCTCGAAGTGTTCGAACAGCGTCTTGAATTGCGCCCAATACGAAATCTCGCCGGGACCGCCTATGTACGCTCGCGGTACGAAAAGCAACTGCTGCGCAATGCAGCGCAGCGCGACATTCGGCGAAAACAGGAGCGGCTCGTCCTGGAGCATCGAGAGCATCTCGCTCTGCGAATACTTGCTGCGAGCGGTATGCACGACGAAAAGGCCATCGTCGTAGGTGACCTTCGATCGGCGGCCGGCCACTTCGACAAAGAAACCGCACTCGTTGTCTTTCTTCTGGATTTGCGGGGCGAATCCAAGAGATTGAAGACGCCTACCCTGTTCGTTTACAAGCCGCGTTGAAATGAGCGGCTCTTGTATCTCCTTTTCGATGACGTGTTGTGAATAGCCCCGGACCTCAGGCAGTTCCGGCGTTACGATGAGCAGGTTCATCCCGCGAAATAGCCGGGCGATTATTCGCGCGTTCCATTCGGAAAACGACTCCGATGCATCGAGCGAATCGTGCAAGAACGACTGTACCTCTGCGCGGTAATCCGAGCCCGGGGCCGCGTCCGCGGCGTGATCGATTAGCGTATGCAACGCCGGTTCAAGCGGAACCCTGTATAAAGGCATGTCCGCAATGTCCGACGCGGGCTTATAGGTCAGCGCCAGCGGCTCGTGCTTTTTTGTCAGAATGTGTGCGGTGCTTGCTTCCTCGAAGTCGTGGTCGTCACTTCCCATCCAATAGATAGGCGTGACTCGCGACCCGAACTTACTGCCCAGGTGTTCGGCCAAGCGAATCGTTGTCGCGATTTTGTATATCGTGTAAAGGGGGCCGCTCAATAGTGCCGGCTGCTGGCCCGTAACTACTTCGGTGCATTCCATCGCGGGAATGTCATTGCCAATACGTCGTTGGTAAGCTTCAAGTTCCGCCAGCCGATCGGGGTGAACAAAAGCCTCGATCGGCTCCCAGTCGAACAGCGACTCCGGGAAACCGTTATAGAAGGGGAGTAATTCTTCACTGCCGTCCAAATAGGCAGTATCGATTCGCTTTAGCGGCATCGGCAACCTACGAGAATCATTCGTTCAGGTAATGGGCCCTGGGCGTCACAGTATCCACCAAAGATGCGTTGAATCTGCAGGCCCGCAATTGGCAACAATGACCGCATTTCTTGCTCGCTATACAATCGAACAGACTCGAAAAACCGATACGTATCGACACCGTTTGTGCGCACTGTTATGCGCTTGTTGATACGATGCGTTGCCTCATCTATCCAGCGCTTTTCAGCAATCTCGTACCTGCCAGAAACGCGTCGTGATTCGGGTTCCAGTGTATCGCGCACGTGGGCGGGGTTGACGTAGTCGATGAAGAAACGTCCGCCGGGTTTGAGCGCGCGCGCCATTTCGGAGATCACCTGCATGTTGTCCGCGTCGTCCAGAAAGTATCCGAAGCTCGTGAAAAAATTCGTGACTGCGTCAAACGCGGCGTCAAACGGGACGGCCCGCATGTCCGCGCGCACAAGGCGCGTACGCGGCCCGAGAAGCCCACGGCCCTGTAGTAACAAGGGCCGGGAGTAATCTAATCCCACGGCGCAGCCGGCAACTTTCGCGAGGTGGACAAGGTGGCGGCCGCTGCCGCAGCAGAGATCGAGGACGCGGTCGTGCGACGTGAGTTTGAGCACCTGCACGGCGAATGCGGCTTCGGGTGCGGCGGCCTCGACCGTGCGATGCGCGTATATGACGTTGTAAAGATCGCCGAATGCGTCTTCGTACCAATCGGGTGGCGGGGAGATGGGCGGTCGGTCGCTGGGCATGAGGTGTCAGCCGGTCGCACGCCAATTGGGCGGCGGCGGGGACAAGAAAATTTTGGATTTTGGATCTTGGATCTTGGATTGCGGCTGGGAATGGCAGATCGCGGATGCGACGGGTGAAGTAAAGGACGAAAAGGACCAATAGGACGAAGTCAACGCGGACGGGTTGGGTGAGGAGTGTGGCGAGCGTAGGCAACGTGTATTTGGATCGATGAGCATGCCACTACTGCGGGTCCGGACTTTGTTTGCCTGGGCTCCAATCCAAAATCCAAAATCCAAAATCCAAAACTCTTTTTCTATTTGGCTACGTGTCGTCATCGCGTCACACGCTGTGCTCTTCACCGACGCGGTGGAGATGAACGAGGTTAGTGCGGCCGCCGGCGCCGAGGGGAACGCCCGCCACGATGAGAAGTGAATCGCCGAGTGACGCGAGGGACCTTTCGACCATGATTTCGTCGATGTCGCGGATGAGCGCGGTGAGTTCGTCGTGTGGGACGCAGGCGACGGCGTCGACGCCCCAAAAGAGGGCGCACCGCCGCATGGTGTCTTCGCGCAATGTGATGGCGGTGATGGGCGTGCGCGGACGGTAGCGTGAGACGGCGATGGCGCTAAAGCCGGACTTTGTGAGCACGACGATGCGTTTGACATTGATGACCTGTGTGATGCGGACGACGGCCTGGCCTATCGCTTCCTTGAAGCCGGCTTCGTGCGCGCGGCGGTCGCGCAGGCGCGCGTGCATCTCGTGCGCGGGCGCCGCGGCGATCGCGTCGTCGGCGCACGCGACGATTTGCGCCATCGTTTCGACGGTCTCGACGGGGTACTGTCCGTTCGCGGTTTCGCCGGAGAGCATGACGGCGTCGGTGCCGTCGTAGATCGCGTTGGCGACGTCGGCGGCCTCGGCGCGCGTGGGGCGCGCATTGGTCATCATGGATTCGAGCATCTGCGTCGCGGTGATGACGGGCACGCCCATTTCGTTGCACATGCGGATTAGCGTCTTTTGAATCTGCGGGACGCGGTGCAACTCGACTTCGACGCCGAGGTCGCCCCGCGCGACCATGATGGCGTCCGCTGTCTCGATGATGTCCGCGAACCGGGAGAGGGCTTCGGGACGCTCTATCTTCGCGATGACGGCGGCCTGCTTGCCCGTGCGCGCGATGCGCTTCTTGAGATCGATGACATCCTCCGGGCTGCGGACGAAAGAGAGCGCGACATAGTCCACACCGAGGTCGAGGCCGAATTCGAGGTCTTCGATATCCTTTTCGGTGAGGCACGGCGCGCTGACAGCAACCCCAGGGAGGTTCATGCCCTTCTTCTCGCCGAGCATACCGCCGCGCAGCACGGTGCAATACACCTCGGGAGGGGTGACGCGATCGACGCGCAGTTCCATGACGCCATCCGCGAGCAGAATGCGATCGCCGGGTTTGACATCGTGAGCGAGGCGCTCGTACACGGTGGAAATCCGAGTGGCATTTCCGGGCACTTGCTCAGTTGTGACAATTATGGGAGCGTTCGGTACGAGTTGGATCGGTTTACCGTCTTCGAGTTTGCCCGTTCGGATTTTCGGGCCCTGGAGGTCCATGAGCACGGCGACGTTTCGGCCGAGGTCCGACGCGACGCGGCGCAGTAGCGTGTAGGTCTTGCGATGGTCGTCGTGCGAGCCGTGGGAAAAGTTCAGGCGGGCGACGTCCATCCCCGCGCGCATGAGGGCTTCGATCGTTTCGCGCGTGTTGGAACTGGGGCCGAGCGTGCAGACGATTTTGGTGCGGCGCATTACGTGGCTCCAGTTACCCTAGCCGGTAAAGGCGTGGTAGATTGCCCGGACTGCGTGCTCGAGATCGCCTTCTTCCACCCCAACGATGATGTTGTTTTCGGATGACCCCTGATCGATCACGCGGATATTCACGTTTGCGTTCGCAAGCGCGGTAGTGAGGCGCGCGGCGACACCGACGGCGCCGGCCATGCCCTGGCCGACGGTCGCAATCAGCGCGAGGTTTTCGGTCACGGAGATTCTGTCGGGCTGGCAGGTGCGCCGAATCGACTTGATGATGGCGCTCGTCTTGTGCTCGACTTCCTCGTCCTCGATGATAATGGACAAGTTGTCGATTCCCGACGGCATCAGCTCCCAGCTAATGCCGAATTCTTCGAGCACCGTCAGCACACGCCTGCCGAAGCCGCGCTCCTTATTCATCAGGGCCTTTTCGATGTTGATCATCATGAAGCCTTTGCGCCCCGCGATGCCGACGATAGGCTCCCGGGAGACGCGCTCCGCGAGGATCATCGTGCCGGGGTGTTCCGGTTTTTTCGTGTTCCGGATGTTGATGGGAATCCCGGGCTCGCGCACGGGGAAAATGGCTTCGTCGTGGAGCACGTTAGCCCCCATGTACGAAAGCTCGCGGAGTTCCCGATACGTAATTTCGGGGATACCGCGGGCTTCGGGGACGATACGTGGGTCCGCGACGAGAAAGCCGGAGACATCGGTCCAGTTTTCGTAGAGGGACGACTTGGAAGCGCGGGCGACGACGGACCCGGTTACGTCGCTGCCGCCGCGCGAGAATGTCTTGATCCGGCCGTTGGGCAGGGAGCCGTAGAACCCGGGAATGACAAAGATACCGGGACCTTTCAGCTTGTCGCCGAGCAGATCGTAGGTCTGCGAGTCGAGATCGCCGTCGTCCTCGAACAGGACGCATTGCGCGGGATCGACGAAGGTGGCGCCGAGCAGGCGCGCGAGCAATTGTCCGCTGAGGTATTCTCCGCGCGACGCGAGGTAGTCCGGCTCGGCGTACTTTGCGGCTTCGCTCGCGATGCGTTCGAGATGGTCCTGTACGGGGAAATCGATCTGGAGTTCGCGCGCGAGCTCCTCGAAACGCTTGGCAATGATCGTGCGCGGCTGGACGGGGTCGAGTTCCTGCTTCAGGAGGCCGTGCCACGCGTAGAGCAGGTCGGTTATTTTTTTGTCGTCGGGTTTCCGCTTGCCCGGCGCGGACGGAACGATGAAGCGGCGGTCCGGATTGCTCTTGACGATATCGGCGACGGCGCGGTAGCACGACGCGTCCGCGAGTGAAGTCCCGCCGAATTTACATGTAATAGCGCCCATAGATGAATCTACATCCCCCCTGAATCCCCCTCCAAAGGGGGACTAACACCAATTGCCTTTCGAAGGTGCAGCCAATGTCCCGCTCGCAATCGTCCTTTTACGGCATTAAACCCCGAAGCAACCGGCCGATATCGTTGTACGTCACGAACAGCATCAGGCCGATGATGAACACAAGGCCGGCCTGCTGTACCCACTCCATTACTTTCGCGCTGACCGGCTTGCGGCGCACGGCTTCAATGCCGAGGAACAACAGGTGTCCGCCGTCGAGCACCGGCAGCGGAAGCAGATTGAAAATGGCGAGGTTCACGCTGATGAGCGCGGTGATGGCGAGGAGATCGCCTGCGCTGCCGAACCGCGCGGTCGTAGTTGTGATTTGATAGATCATGATCGGCCCGCCCAATTCCTTCGCGCTCACCGCGCCGGTGAGCAGCGATTGGATGGTGCGGACGGTCAGCTTGATGACGCGCTGCGTTTCGTGTAGCGCTTCGGGGAGCACCTGGGCGAGCGGCGCGCGGTAGAACACTTTCCGGTCGTCGAACAGAATACCGACTTTTCCGACGGGCGTTATGGGGACGGAAACGTCCTTCATCGATTCGCCGCGCATGACGCCAAGCGCGATGGCGGGTTTCTTTATCTTGAAGGTGACCGTCTCGCCCATGCGCGTGTTTTGGATTTCGTAGAGCGCGGCCCACGTCGCGGGCTTGCCGTCAACTTGTTCGATGATGTCCTTTGTCTGAAGTCCGGTTGATTCGCTGACCTCTTTCGTTGCGTACAGGACGGTGGGTTGCGCGGTGATATCAAACGGTGTAATCGCCTCGATGAACTGGGCCGCGGTAATATCAGGCAACGTCACCACTTCCGGTTTGCCCAGACCGAAGATGCCGGGGCGCTCGACGACAACCTGGAGCTTGTCCGCGTCCGGCCGGGTCACTATCTGTTTGACAATACCTTCCTTAATGGCTTCGCCGTCGATCGAGATGACCCTATCGCCCTCCTCGAACCCGGTGCCCTGAAGCTTTGCGGCATCCGCTTCATTGACGGGAATTGGTTTTGATTCGTCGATCATAGTCTCTGGCCAGTCGACGGGCGGGTCCAGGAGAATGTCCTTGAACGTGCCGATGGGTTTTGGAGCGACCGTTACTGCGAGCGCTTGTCCGCCCCGATTGACTTCGGCGTTGATGGGTCGGCCGTCAGTGATTTGCGACACGGTCTCCATGAACGACTTTCTGTCGATCAGCTCACCGTTCAGGCGCGTGATAATATCGCCGGGCTGGAATCCCGCGGCGGCGGCCGGCAAGTCGGGAGATACGGACTTTACAAGCGCGGTGCGGAACTCCTCGATTCCCGTGCGCACTTGTTTCTCATCGTCCTGTTCGAGTTCGCGCGGCGTGACCGGCGAGAGATAGTGCGTCACTTTGCCGTCGGGCACGGTGCGTTCGAGTTCAACCAATACACTCTTGCCGCCGCTGAGAATTCCTTCGAGTGCAACGTCACGGATATTGGTGATGCGGTTGCCGTCCACCGAGATGATGGTGTCGCCGGTTTTCCAGCCAGTGGCATCCGGCTGGCGCGAGAAGTCAACGGTCTGTTTTGTATCCGCGACTGCGAACATGGGCGCGGACGCGGCGGGCGAATTGGGTTCGACATGGCCAATGCGGCGGTCGTGCTTCCATTCCGGCTGATTCGCGCCGAAACCGACGAGGATGGCGTAGAGCGCGACGGCGAGCACAAAGTTCATGAATGGCCCGGCGAAGATCACGATGACGCGTTGCCAGACCGGTTTGTTCATGAACCAGCGGTTCGGCGGGATCGTTCCGTACTGTTCCTTGCGTTCTTCTTCGGAGAGCGGTACGTCTTCCTGGCCGGCCATCTTCACGTAGCCGCCGATAGGCAAGAGGCCGATGCAGTAATCCGTCTCGCCGAACTTGAATCCGAACAGGCGCGGCGGCATGCCGAGGCTGAAACGCTCGCAGTAGATGCCGCACGCCTTCGCCGCGAGGAAGTGGCCGAGCTCGTGGAAGAACACGAGTTCTCCGAGCACGAGAATGAAGACTGCGATGTCGAATAGATACGTCAACTTCTATACTCCAAGACCCGTCATGACGTGGCTTGCGCGCTCCCGCGCGAGCGCGTCTGCTTCCAAAACCGACTCGAGCGTCACGTCGCGCGACGCCGGACATTCGTCCATTACATCGCGCACGACTTCACTGATGCGCAGAAACTCGATCTGGCCTTTGCAGAACGCGCCGACGGCGCATTCGTTCGCGGCGTTCAGTATCGCGGGCGCCGTACCGCCCGTGCGCGCGGCCTCGATCGCATAGGCCAAACACGGAAACTCCGAGAAGTCCGGTTTGGCGAAAGTCAGTTCGCGCATCGCCGTCAGGTCGAGCCGGCCCATGGGTTCCGGCACACGTTCCGGCCATGTTAACGCATACTGGATGGGGAATTTCATGTTCGTCAGCCCGAGATGAGCGAGGATGCTGCCATCGGTGAATTCGACGAGGCTGTGGACAATGCTTTGCGGATGGATGACGACCTCGACTTTTTCGAGGGGGAGCCCAAACAACCACATAGCTTCGACGACTTCAAGGCCCTTGTTCATGAGCGTGGCGGAATCGACGCTGATCTTCGCACCCATGTTCCACGTAGGGTGGCGCGTCGCCTGCGCGGGCGTGACGCCCATGAGCGATTCGCGCGGTTTACCGTAGAACGGCCCGCCGGATGCGGTGAGGTGGATGCACTGCACGTCTTCGATGCGGTGGCCCTGAAGGCATTGGAAGATGGCGTTGTGCTCGCTGTCGACCGGGAGCACCATCACATTCTTTCCGCGCGCGCGATCCATGATGAGCGGGCCGGCCATCACGAGCGGTTCCTTGTTCGCGAGGGCGATGGCGTTGCCGGCGTCGATGGCGCTGAGGACGGGTTTGAGCCCGACGGCGCCCACCATGCCACAGAGGACCACATCCGCGGGCACGGCGGCGATTTCTTCGAGGCCTTCGGGACCGGAAGCGACGCGCACACCCGGGAGCCGATCGGCGAGTGTGCGGGCGGCGTCGCGGTCGGCAACTGCAACACATTGTGGACGGAACTCGCGCACCTGTTCGGCGAGCGCGGAAATGTTGGAATGGGCCGCGAGACCGACCACTTCCAGGCGATCGGGATAGTGGCGCACGACATCGAGCGCGCTGGTCCCGATGGACCCGGTCGATCCGAGAATGGTGATTCGGCGCCGCGTAGTAGCCATCACAAAGCGTCCAGGTCCTCGTCCGAGAACTCGCCGAGATATTCTTTCATCGCCCTGCGCTGTTTCGAGCGCCGTTGCATCGTGTCGAGAATCTCGGCTCCGGACGACATGCGCACGGCGCGGAGCGCGAACCGCTTTGCGAGCGACAAGCGAATCTGCGAGATTTCCGCGCGCACGGCCGGGATGGCGACGGAGGACATACTCAACGAAGTGACGCCGAAACCGACCAGAATCTCGCTGAATAGCGGGTCGCCCGCCATTTCGCCGCAGACGCCGATGGGGATGCGGGCGGCCCTTGCGGCGCGCACGGCGCGGCGAATCAGCCGGAGCACGGCGGGATGCGCCGGTTCGTACATGTGCGCGATGCGCGCGTTGTCGCGATCGACGGCGAGGGAGTATTGAATTAAATCGTTTGTGCCGACACTGAAAAAATCGCACTCCCGCGCGAGCACTTCGGCGAGTTCGACGGCGCTTGGCACTTCGATCATCGAACCGACGGGGATTTTCTTCTTGAACTGTACGCCGCGCTTTTCGAGATCGGCGTACACGTCCTTGAGGATCGCTTTTGCGCGCAGGAGTTCGTCCAATCCACTGATCAGCGGAAACATGATTTGGATGTTGCCGTGAACGCTTGCACGGCACATCGCGCGGAGTTGCGCCTTGAAGATGTCCGTCTGTTCGAGGCAAAACCGGATTGCGCGCCAACCCATCTGGGGATTGGTCTCTCCTCCGTCGCCGAGATTATTGGCGACTTTGTCGCCGCCGATATCCAGGGTGCGCAGCGACACGGGCAGCGGATTCATTGTCTGCGCGGCGGAAGCGTAGGCCTCGTACTGCTCTTCCTCGGTCGGGAGCGTGTTGCGGTTCAGGAAGAGGTACTCGGTGCGAAACAGGCCGATGCCCTGCGCGCCGATGCGTTTGCTGTGCTCGACTTCTTCGGGCAGTTCGATGTTCGCCATCGTCGGCACTTCGTGGCCGTCGATGGTGACGCTCGGTTTTTGCACGGCGGCAAGCAGCGCTTCGCGAACGCGGTCTTCGCGCACCTTGCGCGACTCATACTTCGCCAGGGTTTCCTTCGCGGGGCGGATGACGACGTCGCCCTTCGTGCCGTCCACGATAATGGTGTCGCTCGGCATCGCATAGGAACCAACAAAGCGCAGCCCAACCACCGCGGGAATCTCGAAGGCGCGCGCGAGGATCGCGGTGTGCGACGTGGGACCGCCGACGTCCGTGGCGATGCCTTTGACGTTCTTGCGATCGATCTTGGCCGCAACCGAGGGGGGGACGTCGTGCGCGACGACGACGCTGGCGCGTTCGAGACGCTCGAGCGATTCGAGGTCGGTGTTCAGCATGCGCGCAAGGATGCGGTTACCGACATCGACGAAGTCCTGGGTGCGCTCGCGGAAGCGCGGGTCTTCGACGGTTTCGAGCACTTTCGAGTAGCGCGCGATGAGTTCGTTCACGACAAACTCGGGGTTGACCTTTTCCTCGCGCACCTGGCGCTCGACTTCTTCGCGCATGGTGACGTCTTCGAGGAGCAACAGGTGCGCCTTGAAGATGTCTGCATGTTTTTCTCCGATGGCGAGCGCCGTCTGTTCGTGAAGGCGTTGCAATTCGGCGCGCACTTCGGTGACGGCCCGATCGAACCGCGCGATTTCGGCGTCCGCGTTCTTTATTTTTGTGCGCGAGACCTCGATGGAATTGACACGGAAGGTCAGCGCGGGGCCAATGGCAATCCCCGGGGAAACGCCGTCTCCATGCAGCACGATTTCCACTACAATTCCCCGAACCCGGACTCGAACAGAACGCGAACCGCGTCGAGCGCTTGCTGCGCGTCGGCGCCGGTACAGGTGACCGTGACGGTGCTGCCGTGGGCGGCGGCAAGGGTCAACAGGCCCATGATGCTTTTCGCATTGACGCGGTGACCGTTGAGCGAGAGGTAGACATCGCATTTGAACTTGAGCACGGTCTGGACGAGCGCCGCCGCGGGGCGTGCGTGCAGGCCCAGTGGATTGATGATTTGGATGTCTTCGGTTAGTTCGGTCGTTTCCATTGCGTGCTCACTTCCAGGCGCCGCGCCACAGCGATCGCGATACGAGAATGGCGAGAATTACGGTATAGCGTTTTGCCGGCGAGCGACAGAACATGCCAGCGCACCATCTTAGCGCATAACGCCGGAACGATGCAAAAGTTCGGCTCGACGATCAACGGCTAACTGGTTCGTCCGAGCAGGGTTACAGCGGGGTCACACGGGGCGCGGCGCGGCTCACGGCTCGTTGTCGGACATCAGGCTCATAAGCTTCTGGTTGAGCTCCTGGGCGGGGTGGATGCCGAGCTCCTTGAGGCGGTGGTTGAGCGCTGCGACCTCGAGGATGATGGCGATGTTACGGCCGGGGCGCACGGGGATCAGCAGGTAGGGAATGCGCACCCCGAGGATGGAGACGAATTCCTCCGAGAGGCCCGTGCGGTCGTACTGGGACTCTTTGCTCCATTCCTCGAGCTCGATTAACATGCCGATACGCTTGGAGTTACGCACGCGACCGACGCCGTAAACGCTCTTAATGTCGATGATGCCGATACCGCGGATTTCCATGTGGTGCTCGATCATCGGGGAGGACTCGGCGTACAGGGAATCTTCGCGGCGGCGCTTTACTGCGACCACGTCGTCCGCCACGAGACGGTGGCCGCGCTCGACGAGCTCCAGCGCCGTTTCCGACTTACCGATACCCGGAGCGCCGACAATGAGGCAGCCTACGCCGTAGCAGTCGACGGCCGTGCCGTGAACTATGGTTTCCGGCGAGAACTCCTCTGCGAGGAAGAGGATGATGCGGCTGATGACTTCGTCCGTGGACCTCTTGCTGCGCAGGACGGGGATGCCGCGGCGGTTGCACATGTCGAGAAAGAGGTTGCTGGGCATGAGTTGGCGCGAGAGGACAAATGCGGGAATCTCGAACGAAAACATGCTCTCGAGCCGGTGCTGGAGTTGCGCGGCGGAGAGGCGTTCCATGTAGTGGATTTCGGTGTTGCCGAGAATCTGGACGCGGTCGCTCGCGAAATAGTCGAGGTAGCCGCTCAAGGCCAGTCCGGGGCGGTTGATGTCCTGCACGAACACCTGGCGCCCCACACCTTGAAACCCGCCGACGACCTCGAGCTCAAGGTCGTCGGCCATCTGGTCCAACAGCCGCGCGATGGCGATGCTGGTCTTGCGGTTTACGGGGAGGCTTTGGGTATCCATGTATCTAGGTCGAGGTTGGTTCGGATTTGTTTCGTAATCGTAATCGATCTAAACCGTCGGATCGAACGCTGGCGCTACGGCGTAACGAGTGGAACATTCGGAAAGTATGTCCGGTAGCGAGTGGGGTCACGCGTTACCAGTGTCAGCCCTTCAAGCTCGGCATGTGCGCCCACATAGAAGTCCGGCAGCGGAGAGACTTTCGATCCTCCCGTGCGCGGATACTTAACGAACGCTTGCGCCGCGAGCCAGCCCGCCGCATACGGCAACGGAAGCCGACGGAAGATTGCCGGGTCAAGCCAGCGATCTAGGTCGGACTGGGTCGTGAAGGCTGGTGCAAGTTCGGCATAGACGATTGGGTTAATCGCGATCGCACCTTGCGCGACAAATCTGCGCAACTGCCCCTCAGACCAGGCCGACCATGTAGTATCAAGGGTTGCGATGTCGAGCAATACGTTGGTGTCGAATAGTATTCCGCTCATTCCTCGCCACGCGTGACGGCCATTACATCAGCCGTGGTTACACCCGGACGGGCGGCACCGCGCGCCTGCTCGAGCCACAGGTCGGCATTTGCAGACGATTCGCGCGAGGCACGGTGGGCATCGAGCCACGCAGCAAGTTCTTCGACTTGCGGCGTTGGCAGTCGTTCGATGGCTTGCTCAATCTCGATAATGGTGCTCATGCGCCGATTCCCTTGTCTCTCTACTCCGGATCGATATGCCCTATCGTACCGTCGTTCTTCGCATAGACGACGTTGACTTCCTGGGTTTGGGAGTTGCGAAACACGAGAAACGTGTCCTTGGAGAGTTCGAGCTGCATGGCGGCTTCGTCCACGCTCATGGGTTTCATCGGGATGGGCTCGTGAACGACCCTCTTGTGCTCGCCGGGGGTTTGCTCGATGCGCTCCTCGACGGGGACTTCCATGGCTTCGAGGGTCACCACAGCGACCTTTCCGTCGCGGGGCTGGAACCGGTGCTTGCGGTCTTTGAACTTCAGAATCTGCCGGTCAATCTTGCCGATCGCCGTGTCCACGGACGTGTACATGTCCGAGGTGGTTTCCTTGCCGTGCATGCGGACGCCGTTGGCGTGCACGGTGACATCGGCGGTGTGACGGTGCTTTTCGACGCTGAGGACGACGTCTACGTCGATAACGCGGTCGAAGTGGTGGCGCACTTTGTCGAGCCGCGACTCGACGTGCGACCGGAGGGCGTCGGTAAGATCGAGATGACGGGCTGCTATGGATACGCGCATGATGTTGTACCTCCAATGCCGCGTGAGAATGAAGACTCCTGACCGTGATCTTAGCAACCAGCGGAAAAGTTCGTCAATTCCCCAAACGGAAAGATTTCGCCAAGTACACCAATTCCATGCCGGCAGCTTGCCCGCCTAACCGCCAGAACATGAGCAGAAGGGCGTCCTACCCGTTTAATTGCCGGCGGCTGCGTAGACCGGCCACTATTTGCTATGGTGGTGGGAAGCGCAGGAATCATCGTCTCCCATGGGCACACTCATTGTAGTTCGGCACGGCCAGGCCTCTTTTCACGAGGAGGACTACGACAAGTTGTCTCCGCTTGGGGAAGAGCAGGCGCGGCGTTTGGGTAAATACTGGGCGGAACACGGCGTGCGCGTCGATCGCGCGGTGTCGGGGCCGTTGCTGCGGCAGAAGCGCTCGGCGGAATTGGTGCGCGAGGAATACGAGCGGGCGGGCGGCGCATTTCCGGAGATCGAGATTGACGACGCCTTGGCGGAGATGCCGGTCGAACTGCTCGCGAAGCGGTTCATCGCGCAGCTCTGCGCGGAGGACGAGGAGAGTCTTCAGCACATCCAGCGGTTCATGGCTTCGACGGACAAAAAGGAGAAGGAGCGGCTGTTCCAGAAGCCGTTCGAGAAGATGATGCTGAAATGGGCGGCGAAGGACTACCACGACCCGGAGATCGAGACGTTCGACGCGTTTGTCCGGCGGGTGAAAGACAGTTTCGGCGGGCTTATGTCGGGGGGCACAAACGGACAGCGCGTCGCTGCGTTCACGTCCGGCGGGCCGACGGCGGTTGCCATGCACCTCGCGCTGGGCACGTCGTTCGAGACCACGCTCGAACTCGTCTGGCAGGTGCGCAACGCGTCACTCACGGAGTTCATGTTCACCGAGGGACGGTTTACGCTGAGTTCGTTCAATAACGTATCGCACCTGCGCGAACCGGAATTGTGGACATACCGATAGGCAACGAATATCTCATTCTGGGGGAGCTATGGACTTTTCGTTATCACCGCAAATGGAAGAGCTGCTGCCGCAGGTTCGCGAATTTATCGACACGAAAGTGATTCCGCTGGAGCTCTCCGTGAAGAAGAAGGGCTTTCGCGCGTCGCTGCCGGAACTTAACGTGGTCCGCGCGGAGGTGAAGCGGCGCGGGTGGTGGACGCCGCAGATGCACAAGGAGCACGGCGGCATGGGGCTGAGCCTTGTTGACCACGGGTTGCTTAGCGTCGAACTTGGGCGCTGTTCGCTGGGGCATTACGCGTTCAACTGCCAGGCGCCGGACGCGGGGAACATGGAAATCCTCGCGTTGTTTGGCAGCGACGAGCAAAAAGAAACCTATCTGCATCCGATGGTGCGCGGCGAGATTCGCAGTTGTTTCGCGATGACCGAACCGGAACACGCGGGGTCGAACCCGGTGTGGATGAGCACCACCGCGGTGAAGGATGGCGGCGACTATGTCATCAACGGTCACAAGTGGTATACGTCGTCCGCGGACGGCGCGAACTTCACGATCGTGATGGCGGTGACCGATCCGAACCAGCAGCCGCATTTTCGCGCGAGCATGATCATCGTGCCGCTGGACAACCCCGGCTACAAGTTCGTGCGGAACATTTCCGTGATGGGCGACACCGGCGACGACTGGGCGAGCCACGCGGAAGTGCGCTTCGAGGATTGCCGCGTGCCGCAATCGAACTTGCTGGGCGGCGAGGGCATGGGGTTTGCCATCGCACAGGAGCGGCTTGGCCCGGGCCGGATTCATCATTGCATGCGGTGGCTCGGCATCTGCGAGCGCAGCTTCGAGATCATGTGCCAGTACGCGGCGAAACGCGAAGTGGCGCCGGGCGTGCCGCTGGGTACGCGGCAAATGGTGCAACAGTGGATCGCGGAGAGCCGCGCCGAGATCGACGCGGCGAAGTGGATGGTGCTGCACGCGGCATGGGCCATCGAGAAGCACGGACAGAAAGAAGCGCGCGACGAGGTGTCGTGCATCAAGTTCTTTGTCGCGGGCGTTTTGCAGCGCGTCGTGGACCGCGCAGTGCAGGCGCTCGGCGGGCTGGGGGTTTGCGACGATACCCCGCTTTCCTACTACTACCGGCACGAACGCCCCGCACGCATCTACGACGGGCCGGACGAAGTGCACAAGCAGTCGGTGGCGAAGCGCATCCTGAAGCGCTATGGAATCTCGATTACAAAATGAGTTCCGCCTCGATTGACTCGACCGCGGCGATTCGCAACGGCGAAGAACTAAACGCCGCCGCGCTGGAAGCATATCTGCACAACGCCGTCGATGGCGCAATCGGTCCGCTGTCGATCGAGCAGTTTCCAAGCGGTCATTCCAACCTTACGTATCTGTTGCGGCTTGGCGACCGCGAACTCGTATTGCGGCGGCCGCCGTTCGGCAGCAAGGTGAAATCGGCTCACGACATGGGTCGTGAGTACAAGGTGCTGTCGCACCTGCATCCGGTCTATTCGCCCGCGCCGCGCCCGCTCCTGTATTGCGAGGACGAGTCGGTCATCGGCGCGAAGTTTTACGTGATGGAACGCATAAAGGGCGCGATCTTTCGCGCGAAGAAGCCGGCGGACCTTACGCTGACGCCGGACGTCGTGCGCGGGTGCTGCCGGTCGCTGATCGAAAATCTCGCCGACCTGCATGCAATCGATTACACGAAGATTGGCTTGGAAGAACTCTATAAGGGCAGCCACTACGTCGAGCGGCAAGTGAACGGGTGGGCGGAACGCTATAAGGGATCGCAGACCGACGAGATATCCGAAATTGATCAGGTCTTTGCATGGCTGAAAGAACGCATTCCGGCGGATACCGGCACAGTGCTCGTGCACAACGATTACAAGTTCGACAACATCGTGCTCGATCCGGGCGACATCACGAAGATCGTGGGTGTGCTCGATTGGGAGATGGCGACGATCGGCGATCCGCTCGCGGACCTGGGCACCGCGCTGGGCTATTGGATTGAGCCCGACGACGACGCGATGAAGGTTGTGCAGTGCTTCATGACGACGGAGCCCGGCGCGCTTACGCGCATGCAACTCGCGGAAATCTACGCACAACGCACGGGGCGCGACGTCTCGAACATTCTCTATTACTACATTCTTGCGCTGATGAAGCTGGCGGTCATCGTGCAGCAAATCTACTTTCGCTACAAGCAGGGCCTCACGACGGACGAACGCTTCGCGTCCATGATCTTCATGGTTGCGGTCCTCGGGCAGAAAGCCGCCGCGAGCATCGAGTCCGGGCGGATGTAACAATCGACTACAATTACGTAATCGTCTGCATTCCGTGGAGACCTGCGTTGACATCGCGCTCGATGCCGGTCGAGTCAGTACGATTCAAAGTGAGATTTGGAGGAGTTTGATTACGTTCACAAGCGCAGCGGAAGCGACACTCGCGAAGAGAGACGACTTATTCCGTCGCCAACCGAAAAATCTCCCACGCAATCGCGCTGTTCACAATCCCCGACGGCGGCAGCATCGGAATGTCGTAGTTCGGCAACGTCACCACCGCATCGTCCCAAGGCCACATCGGATCAACCCAAATCACGTGCGGATCGTGTATCCAATCGCGGTGCTCGAGCAAGTCAACGTACACGATCTTCGCGCCGCTCGGACGCGCCCGCTCGTATAACCCGTTCGGCGGGTGCTGATACCCAATGTGTATCGCGACATCGCCCATCGCATACGCGTCATCCGGCGGCGCGATCACGGTGAATCCCGAGTTCCACGTCGCCGCCTTGAACTTCGACGCAATCTCGCTCTTCGCCACCTCGTCCGGAACAAAATGCCCCATGCAATACAGGTACACAGTCTTATTGTCCGCCAACGCGCGCGCCGCCCATTCTCCCGCGCGATTCAATTTCTCGCGTTCTTCCTTCTCGACGCGCCGCAATATGCGCGCAACGTCGTGCGCGTACTTGCCCCCGAGACTCAGCGGTCCTTTTACGTGCCAATGGTCCGCGTTATAGTCGATCCAGTACACACCCTTGGCTTGATACTGCTGAATGCGCGGATAACCTCCCGGCAACCCAATCGTCTCGAATGTCACCGGCATCTTGCCCTGCTGCGCGCACGCCTCGATCAAATATCCGGTGTAAACCCACGCGGGAATGATCGACGCCAGCGTCGGCGATATTCCATGCTGCTCCGCATGGCCGGAGAAAACACTCGCCACGCCATCCGTCGGTCCGTCGCCGAACGCGACGATCTGTGCGCCCGATATCAACGTCCCTTCGGCAATCGGTGGCGCGTCCGCCGGACAATACATCACCACGTCGCCCGCGCCCGGCACGTTCTCTCCAAGCGCCTGAATCATCATCAGTCCGCCCGCACGCCCGGACAATTCGCTCACGAACGCGGCATTCCCCGCCGCCCACAACTTCCCTCCCGCGATAAGCCGATTCGCCGCTTCGTGCGCGGACGCCTGCATCGCCGAATTCACCGGCGCGCTCTCGCTGCCCACCTGCTCGACCGCCGCCGCCACGCGCAGGAGGTACGACCCCGCTTCCGCCAACGACGAAACATTCGCGATGAACAACCCGATCGCGGCTATAGCGCAAGGTCTCATCGTTCAACCGAAAGTTCTTGGATGTCCGGATACGTCGTGTTCAGCAGATCGATGAGGTCCTCGACCGATCGCTTTCGGGGCGCACCAATTACAAACTGCATCTCGACCGCTTCTGCGTGCTCGCGCACGGTGAGCCGCGTGTTGTTGATGTGGTACCCATGCTTTTCGATGCACTGCTCGACGTCCCGCACGCGAATCGGTCCGCCTGGCAAACGCACGCGCAATGAAAACTCCGACGTCGCGGACACCCATTCGCTCAACGGTTCGAACAACAGCACCGCCGCAAGCGCTGCCACCGTCGAACACGCGGCAAGCAGGAAATACCCAAGCCCCACCGCAACGCCGAGCACCGCCGCAAACCAGATCATCGCCGCCGTCGTCAGCCCGCGATGAATGTTTCCGACATTGATGATCGCGCCCGCGCCGATGAATCCAATCCCCTGCAAAATACCCGCGACAATACGTCCGCGATCCAATGGCTCTCCCGAATACGCATTCGACCATTCATCGGCCAGGCGGTTCGAGATAATCATGACAAGCGTCGCGGCAAGGCAAACGACAATGTGCGTACGCAGACCCGCGGCACGGTGTTTGCGCTCCCGCTCGAGGCCAAGCAGGCCCCCAAGCGCCGTCGCCAACACAAGCTTGTACACGGCATCCATGACTTCGGGAGGTATCGACATGGCTGCACTCCCCCCTCGATTTCCTTCGCGGCGCTACTGAAGGATGGTGCGCGATTTCTGCTTTTCTTCTTCCGGCGTCGCCCCGGCCTTCTCGCGGCGCGGCGCAACCCGCGCCGGATCGGCGCCGAGACGCTCCGCTTCATCAAGGTACCGCCGCGCCTGCGGCAGGTTCTCACTCGCAATCGCGATGTCGCTTTGGAGCAGCCACGGCTCGGGATCGGCCGCATCCGCCTTCGCCGCATCGGCGAGAATTGCCGACGCGATCGCCGGCTGCTCGAGCTCGATCGCAAGCGCACCAAGGCGAACCAACGGCTTCGCATAGTCCGCGGACTGCGTCGCCGCATGCTCGATGTACGCGCGCGCCGCCGTCCAACGCCCCAGTTCCGCGCACCGCCGCACGAGCTGCATCCAAATCGGCGCGGCCCCTTCCTTCGCCAACGGCGCGACACCGTACTCCTTAATGAATGCGTCCGGCCCGCCCGTTTGCGCGCGCGTCGTGCCCAGCATCAGCCACGCGTCCGCGTCGTCCGGATGCAACTGAAGATACCGCTCGAGTTGGTAGAACGCCGGCAACAGTTGACCGTTCGCAAGCGACGCCTCAATCCGCAGTTTGATGGCCTCGCCGCTGCCGGGATTCGCCCTTTCGGCTTCCTGCGCCTTCACTTCCGCGTCGCGCACCTTTTCGATCAGCGGCTTCAATTGCTCGAGCATCGCCGCTCCCGGCGACTGCGCGTTCCCCGGGGCCGCGAGCGGCGCAACCACCTGCGCCGCGCCGACCGGATTGCCCATCCGCACAAGCAGGTCCGCATAACCCGCCGCAATGTTCGGCGGCAGCGGCCCCAACCGCGCCGCGCGCTGGTAATAATCGTTCGCGCGCAGACGCCCCTCCGTATTGGTGGGATCGGCCGGGTTTGTCGCATACAAGGAACCGAGCGCCGCGGCAATCTCCTGCGATGACGGGCTCAGCCGCAACGCCTCCGTCAGCGCGGCGATCGCTTTGTCGCGCTGGTTCATGAACTGATAAATGCTCCCCAGCGTACCGCGCAACGCCGCGTCGTCCGGTTTCTTTTCCAGCGCCTGCTCGAGCAGGTTCATCGCCGCGCCGAAGTCGCGCTGCGCCTCTTCGCGTTTCGTAAGCGCCGCCGGACGCTGGTTCTCCCGCGCAAGCGTTTCGGCTTCTATCAGCGCGCGCTGACCCGATTCGTACCGCATCGTGCCGAGTCGAATCAGCGGTTCCGGCGTGTACGGCGATTTCAACGCCGCGTCTTCCCACAACTCGACTTCGTTTTGCCATACCCCATTGCGCGTGAACGTGCCCGCCGCCGCCAACAACAAGACCGCGGCCGACGCAAGCCCCGCCGCAAGCTTCAACTTCTTCTTCGTGATCGCCTTCGACACCACCCACGGCGCCAACAGCGCGACGCCGCACAAACTGAAATACAGCGCGCGCTCGCTGAACCGCGTGTACGGCGGAACGAAATACGCCGCCGGTACCAGCGCCACGAGAAACCAAATCAACCCCAGGCCCGCGGCGGATCGCGTCGCCACCAGAATCAGCGCAACAAGACCAAGTCCTACCGCCGTCGAAAACGTCAGGAACGGGTTCGTGCCGGACATCTCGGGATCGAGATAACCGCTCGCCGGCGGAAGATCGTGTTCGATCGCGAGATCGATCGGGTTGATTCCCATCGCCATGCCCAGCGAGTACGCCGCCGACTTCACCGGCGGCGGCACCATTAGCTCGGGATCGAACACCTCGTACGGATTCTTCTCGAGGTTCGACACCGTCATCCACCACGCGCCGAACGCAATCCCTATTGCCCAAAACGCGGCGTGAACGGGAACACGCCTCTTCACGCCCGCGCCGTTCGCAATCCAATCCGCCATCAACACAAACGCCGGCACAAACAGCGCCGAGATGTCGCACGCCCACGCAAGCCCAAAGCTCGCGCCCGCGCCAATGAGCGTGCCCACCGCCCATCCCTCTTCGCGGTCCGCCGCGCGCAACACCAACACAATCGCCAGCAGCGAGAACGTCGTGCACATCAGCGCCGGGCGGCCAATCACCAGGTTCACGCTCTCTGTCGCCAACGGGTGCAGCGCCATCAGCAACCCGCCCAGCATCGCCACGGGCTCGCTGAGTTCGAACCCCGCCTGATCGGGTGCGCGCTTCTTGTTCAACCCCAGCAAGCGCCGCGCGAGAAGATAGACCAGTATTCCGTTCAACGCGTGCAGCACAATGTTCAGCGCGTGATACAGCCCAAGCGAATCCGGCGCGACCTGCCCGTTCAGCGCAATCGTGACCATCGGCAAGAGCGGAATGCCCGTGGACTTCGCGCCCATCGGCGCCATCGCGATCGAGTGTGCTCCCGGATTGCCGGTGATCGCAGTGCGATCGGGATAGGGCAGCGGAATGCCAATCGAATTCGAGTACACGATCAGCGCAACGACTACTATCAAAAACGCGCCAATCCAAACCTGCGCCGCCTCGATTCCCGTACTCCCGTCAAATACGGGTTTGGCAAGCTGATCGTCGAGGTCCGCCTGGCCCGTCAGCTCCTCATCCGCCGACGCCGTTCGGGCGGGTACGGGCGGCTCGCACTCAACTTGCGACGCATTGGTGTCGCGCACGGATTCCTCCGGCGGCGAACCCGTCTCCACTGATTGTTCCGTTACCTCGTCGTGCCCGGCGCTCACGGCAGCCACTTCCTTGATGAGAAACCGCGTTTGAAGAACGCATACTATAGAATGAAGGGGTCAACCCGTTCCAACATCACACGAGGACCGAATTCGTTGATTTCGCGCGACGTGCCTTGCAGGGCGGCGCTGCAACGCCTCCTTCCCGCGCCCGCGACGCGCGGCGCTCCGGGTCGTGCCGGAACCGCCCGCGCACTGGCGGCCACTTCTTTCTCTTGTGCAATTTCTCCAACCAGTGATAGCATGGACCCCGCAAGGCACGCCCTCCGCGGGCCATCTATACCAAAGGAGCCCTCACCGTGAAGAAGCTGTTGGCCGCCTTTGCAGTTCTGGTCCTGTCTATCTGCGCGGGGTGCGGCGGGTCGCAATCCGCCGCGAAGAACGAACCGCCCGACGAGTCCAAAGCGACCCGTCCGAAGAATCTCAACGACCTCGCCGATAAGGCAGGCGTCCAGGCACCCAACCCCGGGGGCTAGCATCCCCGCCTCGGACTCGCGCCCACGCCCCGTAACCCTACCCCGCCGGGGAAGCCGATTTCTCTCGAGTGCAGCAAAGGGCATGAAGCCCACCAGAGCGGCGCGAAGGTCGATGTCACCACCGTTCCAGCCCCGGCGGTGCCTGCCCAGCCCCCCAAAGTCATCGAACCGCTCCCGCAAGCGTATCAACCAACAAATGCACCTCATTATCATTAAAATTAGGGTAAACTTACGTAATATTGATTAAGCTGAGAAATATCGATTGAAAAATATTAAACTCTGATTTAGTATTGACAAATGAGTCAGCTTTCACTGCCCCCGTGGCTCTCCGTGTTCAATGACGCAGACCTTCTATTCCTGAAACGTTTCCTGCTCGCCTCCGGCTCTCTCAAGCAGCTCGCGGAAGTCTACGGCGTCTCCTACCCCACCATTCGTGCGCGCCTCGACCGGCTCATCGAACGCGTCAACGCCGTCGAAGCCCCCGCCACTGGCGACTCCTTCGAGCAACTCGTCGAAACGCTCGTCACCCACGGCGTAATGCTCACCGGCACCGGCCGCACCCTCCTCCAGACCCACAGGCGCATCCTCAAGGAAACAACCGAACGCGCCGCCCGCAACGCGACATCCCCCCCAACCGAAGACGAATGGCAGGAATAAGCCGGGACAACAGGTGCCCATTCGCGCGCAGTTAAATGTGGCGCAGCCGCCAACCATGGCGCGATCTCCAAGTTGCCTTTGAATCCCTTCGGCCCCTTTTGGTCCTTTGGATTCCCTTGATCCTTGGGTCCTTTTAGTCCCTTTGGTCCCTTTCGTCCTTTCGATCCCGTCACAGTCTTCAATGTGCCATCTGATGCGACGATTTCAACAGAGCACGCCTCTACTGAGTACGGTTTCCGCCTTTTCCCCGAAGGGGATGTAGCGCGCAGCAAAGGGTTGGTCCACTGACGCCGCTTCGACGCAGGTGGATGGATCTACCCTGGGAAGGGACGCCACCTACAAATCTTTCAACCCTGTACGGGTTACAGCTTTCTTGTCCGAGGCCTAAAGAAGTGGCACCCGCTCAATCGACGCCGACGATCGTGCTCCTGCGCTCGAACAACACAACATCGCGCCATACCCCGTTCAGCTTGCCCAACTGTTTGCGCGTGCCGATCTCGCGGAACCCGCACCGGGTGTGCAGCGCAATGCTGATCGTATTCTCGGGAAAGATGCCCGCCTGAATCGTCCAGATGCCGTGTCGTTCCGATTCGGCGATGATCGCCTGCAACAGCGCCCGGCCGATGCCCTGCCCCCGCGCGCGTTCCGCGATGTAAATGCTCACTTCCGCCACGCCGCTATACGCGGACCGCACGGAGAACGGCCCCAACGCCGCCCACCCCACAACAATATCCCCGCGCCGCGCGACCAACCGGCAATGTTTCAAATGCCGCCCGTTCCACACCTCCCACGTCGGCGGCTCCGTCTCGATGGACGCGTTCCCAGTCGCAATCCCCTCCGCATAGATGTCGCGCACGGCGTCCCAATCGGCGTCGTACATCTCGCCGATCGTCACATCCGCCCCAACTGTCCGCGCAATCGCCATCGTCTCCACGAATTCTCCAACCAAGTTGGAGAATTATTTTAGGGAGTGCGCCCAACTTGCGCAAGAATTTGCCATCACCAAAACGGGGCTTCTCATGCGTGCAGTTAGTCGGGCACGCAACCCGCGAAGTCGCGCCAGTGCTATACTGCCGCGTGCCGCAGGAGGTCCAACATTATGCGAGGATTCGTGCTAGCCCTGGCGCTCGTGATCCCTTCGCTACATACGCAGGCGTACGTAGGAGTCTCTACTCTGCACGAAGTCGTTGACAACTCGGACGCGATATACGTTGCGAAAGTGGTTGAGATCATCGAATACAAGTCCTATAAGATCGCGAAGGCTCGGGTGAGCGACATACTGAAAGGCCCGCATTACGAATTCGCCTTTTTCCGCGCCGTTTCTACATGGACGTGCGATATCAGTTCGGCCGAGCTTGGCGAGGATGTCGTTCTGGTATTGAACGACAACGTTGATCGGACCATCGTTGACTCGGACAAATACACGAGAGCGACATTCGACGGTGTTTCTGAATTGGAAGCACGGCGGCTAAGCGAGACGCATGTCCCGCTGGCGCTAACGAACAACGAGCGGTTCTACGATCTCGCGTTCTTTGGTCGGGGATATATCCCGATATACAGGTATAACGGCGCAAGGCGAGTTGAAGTATTTGGCGACCTGTATTTGCCCGACGATTTGAAACTGAAGCGAAGCAAATTGGGGCGGGGATACCAATGCGCTGACTTGCACGACTTCCTTGTCGTCGTTAAAGACGCCATTGCACGGCCAGACACAACTAACATGCGTTATGCGTGGTTTAGGGAAGCGTCGAAACGAACTGAAGACGCGCACAAAGAGAGAGCGCTTGGCAAGTCTTCAACGCTGCGTCATGGCAGGTAGCCGAAAAATGCGATAGTATTCTGGGTTACTTTTCACTGAGGGAAATCTGTATGCGCTTCGTATTCATATTTCGTGTCATCGCGCCCGCGTTGTGCCTGGCGCTTATCGGCTGTGCCACGGCAAATGCGCCGTCAACCGCAACCACGCTCGAACCCAAAGCAAGCGCATCCGACGCGTCCCCCAAAAAACTCGGGCAAAAGGAAAAAATCCCCGGCTTCGCGATGACGCACAACGTCAAAAAAGACGGCTCCCCCAACGGCGAATCCTTCGTCACCGAAGCGGACTTCCGCGTTGCCGATTACATCGGTTCCGGCGGCGTCTCCGTCGAAGGCGACGTGTGCCACCTCGCCGAAGGCAACGACATGACCGGCATCACCTGGATCGGCCCCCTCCCAAAAATGAACTTCGAAGTCACCCTCGAAGCCCAACGCACCGCCGGCAGCGACTTCTTCTGCGGCCTCACCGTCCCTTACAACGACAGCAACGTCTCTCTCGTCGTCGGCGGTTGGGGCGGACGCCTCGTCGGCATCTCCTCGCTCGATTGGCTCGACGCCTCCGAAAACGGCACCGCCAAATGGCGCGACTTCGACAACAACAAGTGGTACTCCATCCGCCTCCGGATCACTCCCGAACGTATCGAAGCCTGGATCGACGGCGAACAATTCGTCGACGTCGAAACCAAAGACCGCGGCGTCGGCATTCGCTTCGAAATGGACCCCACCCGCCCCCTCGGCGTCGCCACCTGGCGCACCGCCGGCGCCATAAAAAACATCCGCCTCCGAGCCTTCGAAGAGGGAAGACCATGAGCCCGCTCGCAGTCGATGAGTTCTCAATAGAGCATAGTTAGAATTAACTCGTTACGAAGTTTCCACTTCGTAACGCGCTCTTGAAAAGCTCTGCTTTGTCTTCTTTTGCGATCTACGAACCCAAACGATGTCGCATCAAGGAGCATAGAAAACTGAACGGTTACACGATTTACCGTAAGAGCATTGGCCCTGCGATTCGCCTGTTGGTGTGGACAGTAGGGATCGCTTTCGCCGTTGCATCCGAACTCGGTAGCGTGCCCCCCGGCGGATTCCAATCGCCCGAAGCCGATCCCCGCTTCGCTCCCGAGGCCGGCGTCAAACCGCTCAACAACCTTGTCTTCGAACTGGTCAACCAGGAATCCCCCGGCACCGAACCGCACACCTTCCGCAACCCACGGGACGGCTGGATTTACATCCGCGTTCTTCCGACGGGCGACAACGCCCCCACCTCAATCCTTCTTGACGACACAACCGTCGCGCTAAAAAAGTTTGGCGGACACCTCGAAGCGATGCGCTACGTCTCCGCAGGCGCGCATACCGTTGCGCTCAACGATCAACACGAACCGGCCAAACGCCTGGAAGTGCGTGCCATCGGCGAACTCGTCTACGCGACCTACGGAGACAATCCGCACATCGCGGAGACCGGCGTCTACACCTGGGAGTATCTCCGCGAACACTGCCTCGACCATTACAACAGCATCATTGGCACGACTACGCGAACAGAGGACGGCAAGAGCGCACAGGAAGCGGAAATTCGCGAGTGGACCGCCGAGGGCAAGCGTTGGTTCGTCCGCGAGGACGTACCCTACGATGTATCGACGGTGGACGAAGCCTACGATCGCTGGTCGAACTCGTTGGGCATGCAGCACCCGCTGATGAGCGGCATCTGGGCGGACGAATTCGGGGTCGGCGAAAAGTACGGCAAGCAAACTGCGGAGATGTATCCCATTTGGATCGGCGCGATTAAAAAACTTCGCGCGGACCCCGCCTTCTCGAATCGCATCTTCTACGCCTACGGCCCCTCGCGCCTATTGCCCGCCGAACGGTTCGAGCAGATGTACCCCTTCATCCAAACCATCGTGGAATGCGGCTACCGGCTCGGGCCCGAATGGTACCTCCCCGAATCCCAATCGCGGCCGGGTCGAGTGATCGTCGAAACCGGAGACCTGCTTGCCGAGTTCAGTCCCGCGTGGGAAATGGCCAGCCGCGAATCGTTCGAGCGCGCGAGCAAGGGCGCGGCAACGGAGCGGCTCGTCGTCGTGTCGCTCCTGTCCGAGCCCGGATGGGAGACGGGCGACCTGTTTCCAAACTACGACTTCAACGTCTTTCTCGATTGCGAAATGCAGTTCATCTCGACCGACTCCGCATTCTTCGGCGTCCGTGGGCTGCACGGCTACGTCTCCGGCTACTGCGCCGAGGAGCAGACACGCCTCTTCGCGAAACTCGTCCGCCACTACGCCATCGAGGGCAACACCCACCGTTTCCTCGCCGATCCCTACGTCCTCAGGCACATTCAAAACGCAGACCTCGCAAACGGAACCGACGGGTGGACGCTAAGCCCCGCAATCGACACGCTGGGACAAGAGAGCATCGCCGTCAAGACCGTTCCCGGTTTCGGCACCTTGCAGGCGAAGTACCATGGCCCCGAAGGCGCTGGCGATGTGGCATTGTGGACCCGCCGCTGCGGCGACAAGCCGAACGTCATCTCGCAGCAAATTCAAAACCTCACCCCCGGCCGGCTCTACTCGCTCCGCTTCATCACCGGCGATTTCCAGGGACTCGGAAACGGCGCGTCGAATCGCAGACAACACGCCGTCTCCGCGACCATCCAAAACGCCGACCGGATGATGGAAAAATGCTTCCAGGCAATCGTCCAATGCGGCTACTGGCAACCCTATGGCGAATTCAATTCCAGCAACCCCTACTGGATCAATTACCATCAATACGTGTTTCGTGCGCACGCAATCAACGCCGAATTGCGACTCTCCGATTGGCCCTCAGACAACCCCCCCGGCGCCGACATCGGACAAGAACTAATCTGGAACTTCATCCAGGTGCAACCGTATTTCGAGTAGTCGCGAACATCCGAGTTCCGATTCGGCTACGTTGAATGCAGCCCTCCTTTGCTCGTGACGAAGCTTCCACGTCGTGACGCACTCTTGAAAAGCTCCGCTTTGATCTTCCCCCGCACAACCCACGCAAATTCACTCGTCGATACGCAGCGTCACAATCCCGCTCGCGGGTATCGCGATGCCCCCGGACACCGCCGCCCCCTTGCGCTCCGTCAGGTCGCTATGCCAGACAGACCGCGCATCGTTCCCCGGCCGCGACAGCGTCGCAACGACCGGCCGGCCGGACATGTTCGCCAGCCGCACGATCGTCGCCTTGCCGTCCTCACTCTGCTTGATCGCCGTCACGAACACCGACTCCGGCGAGACAGCCAACGGCGCAGCGCGATCGGTCGCATCCTTTTCCACCGGTATCACAACGAATGGTTGCGTCATCCCCACGGCAAACTGCTCGACGGCGCACTGATCGAACATTCCATGCGGCATGATCGTGTACCGGAACAGGTGGTTGCCGCTCTGGGAATCGCGGTAGTTCGTATGCCAATAGTTGTTCATGACGTACGAGAGGACCGTCTGCGTCGGCTCGAGCCGCGTTATCCACGGCGACTCCGCCGTCGGACTTCCCAGTTCGACCAGTGGCGCGTCGATTGGCGCCCACGCCACGCCGTAATCCTGGTTCGCGACATCGACCCAACGCTGCACCGTAATCCAGTTCTTGCACGACCCGGGCAACTGATCGTATTCGGGCCGCATCACGCTCCACGCAAGGCTCGTGCGCACCACGCCGTCCGGCACGTTAAACGGAAACGCGAAGTGGACGCCCTCTTTCTTGCGCTGTTGGTGTTTGTCGATCCAGTTCCCGATCGAGAGATAGGGCATGCCGTCGACGACTGATATCTCGCGCACCACGCCGTTCGTGCTCGGCGCGCTCGTCGTCACTCTCAACGTTGCAACCACCGGGCCGTTGTCCACGATTTCGATGGTGGCGCGCCCCGCGCGCATCGCGCCTTTCGGGTCCGTTCCCGGCACGTAGAGGTATTCGTTCAGCCCAGGGCCGGCGGCCTGGTTCACAAGGTCCGCGGAAATGTTCCGCGCGGTCAACGATGAAATCGTCCCGTCTTTCAGATTCACAACCGCGGTAACCGATCCATTGCGAATCGTCGTACCATCGATCTGCGCCGCGCCCTCGGCCGTGGCCCTTCCACGCACGACGGTGTAACGGCGCGCGCTCAGCCCGGGCACATCAGCGGCAACGAAAACCAGATCGCCATTCGCCAGTCGCTGCGACGGTACCGGTCTGCCGTCGCGTTCGACACGATCGCCCACACGGCCGGCGCTCTCGGGGACCGCAACCAGTTGCGAACGCGTGAACGAACACGTGTTGAAGACGAGCAGGCCCTCCGCTGTGCCGCTGGCGCGCAGCCCTTGCACGGCGTCGTCTACCAGCGTGCGCGACTGCTTGTCCGCGTCCACCGCAAACGCCTGCTTGATGTCCCACTGCGCCTTGACGAAATCCGAATCCGGTTCGCTGATGCTGTTGTGCGCGCCCCACGTATGTTCGTCATACAGGATTACGTTCCTCCACGCCTCCCGGAACCGATCCAGCGGATACGTCTGCGGCGAAAGCAGCGACCACAATACTTCCGCTTGCACCAACCGTTCCGCGGCGCGGCGGTTGAGCGCCGTCTCCCGCGCCGACGACGCCGCACCATCCTCCCAATACGGCGTTAAGTCGCCCGAGAACGACGGAATGCGGTCCCCGTAACGCTGCTCGAAGTCGGCGAAGCATTCTCTCACCAGCGCGATCCGCAACTTGGGCTGGACATACTTTGCGTTCCAATCTTTGACCGTGTCGGCAATCGTGGTATCGGGCGGCCCGTTATCGCCCCCGATGTTGTACCGCAGTTGAACGACATCGTATGGATAGTTGGACGCTTCCAATTCGTTCAGGTAGGTGACCACCTTGTCGCCAACCGATCCCGCCTTGCCATGGAACCACGAATAACCCTGCGCGGCGATCCAGCACAGGACCTTCTCCTGGCCCGACGGCGACACCCAATAGAACGGCCGATCGCCCCACGCGCTGAGGGTCGTCCCAATGCGGTCGCTTCGGTTCGGCCCGACCGAAAAATAGCGCACGCCGCTTTGCGCGAACACCGGCACAATGCCCCACGTGTACCCCGGCACATCACTGATCATCGCGGTGTCGATCGGCACATCGAGCTCGTCGCGCACCCGGCACGCATAGCTCGTCAACCGCACCAATTCCTCCGGGCGGCACAGCGCAGTCAACTCGTTTCCGTACAGCGCGTCGAGACCGATCGCGCCGCCGCGGACCGCCTCGGCAAACGCCGCCCGCTTTTCCGACGGGGCTGCCCGCAGATACGAGTCGACAGCCCACATGACTTCCGAGTTCCACTTGAACCGGCTGCCGTCGGGATACTCCTTGGTACGCTCCGATTCCGCCAGCGCGTCATCCAGAAAACGCACCTGATCGGCTTCCACCTCCGTCTGCACCTTCGTGTAGCCAATGTCCACGTGCGAATGAGGCAACAGGTACACCGTCCAGTCGCGCACCGGCCGCAACACGACCGTTGCGCTGCCCGCCGGTTTCCCCCGCACCGCCAGCGACACCTCTGCCACGCGCTCGTCCGCAATCGCGGGCACGGCAATGTCGATCGTGTTTTGACCCGAGACGAGTTCAACGCGCCGCTGTCCTGCGGACTCGATTCGAACAGCAGCCTTCGTGGGTTTGCCGGGATTTGCGATGTTCAATCGGACATACTGGCGCTGCCCCTTGCTGTCTTCCGACAAAAGCTGCAGCGGGACCGCCGAAACCAATGCGACAGCGCCCGGCTCGTCCCCGTACGCCTGCACCCCCAGCCCCAGCAGGCAAACCCCCACAACAAACAAAGCGATTCCGGTACGCATAGTAGATCCCCCTCTACTCGGTGACCGCCACAAAGTATACGCCAGCCCCGCCCGGCGATACACCGTCCGGTAAGATAAGCAAACGTCCTGACAGGCGTCCCGAAATTCCCAACTCGTTGCGGAGTCTCGCCCGCGGCGGCGGCGCTTCCTCGCCTTACAGCACCACGACTCGCGACTCGCCTCTCAAGTGCAACACGGTGGGCTAAGGTATAGACATAGGCCATTGCCTGTCCACCGCCCGTCGCCTATACTCGACCCGACACCCGAGTCTTGGCGATGCGGAGGTGCGGTCCATGGCCACCGTGGTATTCACGCTGAACGGCGAGACAAAGTCGGTCACGACGGACGCCGCGCGCACCGTGCTCGAGGTGTTGCGCGAAGACCTCGACACCACCGGCGCGAAGTACGGCTGCGGCGAAGGCTCCTGCCGCGCGTGCGTCGTGCTCGTCGACGGCAGACCCGTAACGTCGTGCCAGACGCCGCTGTCGAAAATCGAGGGCAAGAGTGTTGTGACCATCGAAGGACTCGCGCAGGGCGACGCGCTGCATCCCGTCCAGGAAGCGTTCGTCGCCGAGGGCGCGATGCAATGCGGCTACTGCGTGCCCGGCATGATCCTCACCGCCGTCGCGCTGTTGAAAGCCAACCCGCAACCCACGCGCGCGCAAATCGTCGAGTTCATGGACGGCAACCTCTGTCGCTGCTGTAACTATCCGAACATCGTCCGCGCCATCGAGCGCGCCGCACTCCAGATGCAAGGAGCGGCGAAATGAATCGCGAACTTGAAGCCATCGAACCGGAACGCTACGAACTGGCCGAACCGCCGCGCTACGTGTTTAGCCTGTCGCGCCGCGCGTTCGTGCAAAGCGTCGGCGCGGGCCTGCTTATCACCGCGATCGCCGACGGCGGTTTCGCGCAGGAACGCGGCGGGCGCGGCGAACAGAATCGACCCGCCGCCGGCCGCTTCCACGTCGACAAAGCCGGCCGCATCACCGCGTTCACCGGCAAAGTCGAAGTAGGCCAGGGCGCGCGCACGCAATTGACGATGGCCGCCGCCGAGGAATTGCACGTGCCGCTCTCGGCGATCGCGCTTGTGATGGCGGACACGTCGATTGTACCGAACGACGGCATCACCGCCGGCAGCCGCACCACGCCAAGCACCGTGCCCGCAATGCGCAAGGCCGCCGCCGCCGCGCGCGAACTGCTCCTCGAACTCGCATGCAGGAAATGGAACGTCTCGACCGATGGCGCGGCCATGCGCGACGGGACGATCGAGCATTCGTCCGGTAAGAAGTTGACGCTTGCCGAGTTGGTCGCGGACGCGGGCGATATCGACGCGGCGCTGCGCGAGCGTTCCTCGAGCGACGCCACACTCGCCGCGCCGGACGCGTGGACCATTCTGGGCAAGACTACTCCGCGCATTAACGCCGCGGACGTCGTCACCGGAAAGCACCGTTACACCTCCGACATGAAACGTCCGGGCATGCTCTACGGCGGTGTGTTGCGCCCACCAAGTTACGGCGCAGAGTTGGTCGAAGTCGATCTGAAAGCGGTCGAAAATATGGACGGCATAATCGCCGTGCGCGACGGCGCGTTTGTCGGCGTCGCCGCTCCCACGTCGTATGACGCGCAGAAAGCGATTACCGCGCTCGCATCCACGGCGAAATGGTCCGAAGCCCCGCCGCAACCCTCGAGCGAAGAACTCTTCGCGCATCTCAAGGCGAGCGTGCGCGAAGGTTCCGGCCGCCAGCGTTCGCGCGAAGATGCCGCGGGCGACGTGGACGCCGCCCTGAGCACCGCAAGAAATGTCCTACGCGCGGAATATCACATCCCGTACATCCAGCACGCGCCGATGGAGACGCGCGCCGCCGTCGCCGAGTTCGAGGGCGACGACCTCACCGTCTGGACCGGCACGCAAAATCCGTTCGGCGTAGTCGGCGATGTTGCTGAAGCGCTCGGTATGCCTCCAGGCAACGTGCGCGTCATCGTGCCCGATACCGGCGGCGGCTTCGGCGGAAAGCATCAGGGCGACGCCGCGGTCGAGGCGGCGCGCCTCGCGAAAGCGGCAAAGCGTCCCGTCTCGCTGCAATGGACGCGCAAGGAAGAATTCACATGGGCTTACTTCCGGCCCGCCGGCGTGATCGAGATCGCCGCCGTGCTGGACGAAGCGGGAAAGCTGCTCGCGTGGGACTTCACCAACTACAACTCCGGTACCTCGGGCATCGCCTGCCCCTACGCCACGCCAAACGAGCGGACCCGATTCCGGAACACCGATTCGCCGTTGCGCCAAGGCTCGTACCGCGCGCTCGGGTCCACCGCAAACAACTTCGCGCGTGAAGCGTTCATCGATGAACTCGCCGCGGCCGCGAAGACCGATCCGCTGACATTTCGACAAGAACTACTGGAAGAACCCCGCCTCAAGGCCGTACTGAACGCAGCCGCGGAAAAGTTCGATTTCGCGAACCGCCGCAAGAATGCCGCGAAGAATACCGGCTACGGAATCGCCTGCGGCACCGAGAAGGGTTCATTCGTTGCGTCGTGCGCGGAAGTCACCGTCAACCCCGCCACGAATGAGTACGCCATTGGCCGCACGTGCACCGCGTTCGAGTGCGGCGCGATTCATAACCCGCAAAATCTACAAGCGCAAGTCGAAGGCTGCGTCGTGATGGGTCTCGGCGCGGTCCTGCGCGAAGCAATGGTTTTCGAAGGAGGCAAGATCGCCAATCCCCACTTCACCCAATACGAAGTCCCGCGCTTCAGCGACGTCCCCGAACACGAAATCATCCTCCTCAACCGCCCCGACCTGCCCTCCGCCGGCGCCGGCGAAACCCCCATCATAGCCATCGCCCCCGCCATCGCCAACGCAATTTTTCAAGCGGCCGGAAAACCGCTCCACGCACTACCCCTCAAACTCGCATAGCCGCGAAAGATCGCAAAAAAACTTTTCACCATTTCTTGTGAATTCTCTTTGTGGTCTTTGTGTTCCCTTGTGGCTATTTCCAATTCGAATCAATTATCGAGCGCCCGTGCCGCCACTTCTTCCTTCAGCTTCGCGACGAGCGCGTCGAGCGTTTGCGCGCCGAGATCTCCTTTGCGCCGATGTCGAATCGCCGCGGACATGCTCGCCTGTTCGCGTTCGCCCACGACGAGCATGTACGGCACCTGTCGCGTCTGCGCCTGGCGAATCTTGTACTTCATTGTGTCGGGACCCAAGTCCGCTTCGGCGCGCAGGCCCGCTTCCTGCAACCGGTCGCGCACGTACTTCGCGTAGTTGTCGAACGCGTCAGCCACCGGCACGACGACCGCCTGTACCGGCGCGAGCCACAGCGGAAACGCACCGGCGAAGTGCTCGATCAGAATGCCAAGAAACCGCTCGATCGACCCGTAGATCACCCGGTGAATCACCACCGGCCGGTGCCGATTGCCGTCCGGCCCAATGTACTCGAGATCGAACTTCTCCGGCATCGCGAAATCGAGCTGAATCGTCGCGCACTGCCACGAGCGTTTGAGACTGTCGCGAATGTGGAAGTCGATCTTCGGTCCGTAAAACGCGCCGTCGCCTTCGTTGATCTTGAACGGCATGCCCTTCGCCTCGAGCGCGTTGCGCAGCGCCGTCGTCGCCTTTTCCCACACTTCGTCCGAACCGATCGACTTCTCCGGCCGCGTGCTGAGTTCCACGCCGTACTCGAACCCGAACGCCGTGTACACGTAACCGACGAAATCGATAATCGCGAGCACCTCGTCCTGGATTTGCTCCGGCGTGAGGAACAGGTGCGCATCGTCCTGCGTGAACATGCGCACGCGCGTAAGCCCGTGCAGCACGCCCGACTTCTCGTGCCGGTGTACCGTCCCCACTTCCGCGAGCCGCAACGGCAGGTCGCGGTAACTGCGCAGATCGGTCTTGAACACCAGCATGCTGCCCGGACAGTTCATCGGCTTCACCGCAAAGTCGCGCTCGTCGATCTGCGTGAAGTACATGTTCTCTTTGTAGTGGTCCCAGTGGCCCGACTGCTCCCACAAGACGCGATCGAGAATCATCGGCGTGCGGATTTCCGAGTAGCCGCGCTTCACGTGCTCCTCGCGCCAGAACTGCATCAGCGCGTTCAACACCACCATGCCGTTCGGATGGAAGAACGGAAACCCCGGGCCGTAGGGCTGAAAGCTGAACAGATCGAGTTGGCGCCCAAGCTTGCGGTGATCGCGCTTCTCCGCCTCCGCGCGGAATGCGAGGTACTCGTCCAACTCCTTCTTGCTCGGAAACGCCGTGCCGTAAATGCGCTGCAACATCGGGCGTTTCTCGTCGCCGCGCCAATACGCTCCCGCTACGCTCAACAGCTTGAATGCCTTGATGCGCCCGGTCGACGGCAGGTGCGGGCCGCGGCACAGATCCGTAAAATCGCCGTTCTGGTAGTACGTGATTGGCGCATCCACGGGCAGGTCTTCGATCAACTCGACTTTGTACGTGTCGTTCAATGCGCGGAACCGCGCAAGCGCCTCGTCGCGCCCCACCTCGATGCGCTGAAACGCCAGGTCTTCCTGGACAACCTTCGCCATCTCCGCTTCGATCGCCGGGAAATCCTCTTCGGTGATCGGCGCGTCCAGCTCCATGTCGTAGTAAAAACCGTCCTCGATCGCCGGGCCAATCGCCAGTTTCGTGTTCGGGCGCAACCGCATGATCGCCGTCGCCATCACGTGCGCGCAGCTATGCCGGAACACGTCCTGCCCCGCGCGCGAATCGAAGGTGAGAATCTCGACCGTATCTCCATCGGCCAGCGGCGTCGGCAGGCTCTTTACCTCGCCATTGATGCGCGCGCCCATCGCCGCCTTCGCCAACCGCGGCCCAATCGCCGCCGCCAAATCCAACGCCGAACTCCCCGGCGCCATCTCCCGCGCCGACCCGTCCGGCAGCTTAATCGTCATCATCTGGACACCCACTCCAACCGATTCGCCACGGCTAACCGCCTTATGCCCCTTGGGAATATGCACATAGACCGGTCGCCTCACCACACCACAAAACCGTGCAATTGTGCCACGCACCCGCATCGAATTGCGAGAGGTCCGGGTGTCGCTCGAATGGGATTGCGGCAGCCCCCGAACATGGCATTCAGCACGAAGCCCCAAAACCATCGCCCGACTGCGGACTTAGCGGAGTGTTTTTCTGGAATTTATACATAATATCTTGACAAATGCGCCGTATATCCCTAGTATTGTGGCCGTGAGCGCCTATTCACAGAACGTGGCCAAATGGGCCGTCGTGGTAGCAACCGGGGGACTGGTCGCCGGGCTCCTGGCGGTCTACCCATCGCTGTCCAGGGTCGGCCGGGACATGGGTGTACCGGTGGCCGCGGCAACGGTTTCAGCCGAGGTCAAGCCGACGCCGATCGATGGGGGCAACGCCCTGGCCTTTGCCAAGGCGCTCCAGGCCAACGATTGCGACGAGGTGATCCGCTTGACAGCATGGATGTCGGACCGGCTGCGGCGCGTGGCGCTCGAGTCGTCCGACCCGGTGTACGTTGCGAAGGCGCGCAAGAAACTGTGCGAGAAGATTCTCGCGCGGCCCTACGAGGACAACGTGCTGCGCAAGGAAGGGATCGACGATCAGTTTGTGTTTGCGCCGGGAGCGCAGCTCGAGGTCGTGTCCAAGGACGATGGCCGTTCGGATTTGGGTACCGCCGTGGCCGAGCGCGTGTGGATTCGCGTGACGTATCCGCGGCGCGAGACGGCGCCGCTTGCGCCCGTCGCGGCGGGCAGCCCGGACATGAAGCCGGTGCGGCAGTGGACCGTTGGCGTGAACATCGCCCGCGAGGGCGAACAGGTGTTGAAGGCCGCCGTACAAGGGAACCTGGAGATCAAGAGGGATTCGGCCGTGTTCGATTGGCCGCAGTAGCCGCAGGAGAGACCATATGGCGTTGGCGAGTTGTCGGTCGTGCAAGAAGCTCTTCGAGAAAGTACGGAAAAGCATCTGCCCGGCGTGTGAGGCCGCGGAAGAGGTCCACTACGAGACGGTCCGCGCATTCCTCGCGGAAAACCCCGGCGTCAACGCCGAGCGGGTTGCCGAGGGGACGGCCGTGCCGATCGAAACGGTGTTGCGCTTCATCCAGGAGGGACGAGTCGAGGCATTCGGTATCGGTTCGACCATACCCTGTGGCCAATGCGGCGAACCGGCCATCAGCCCGACCAAGCGGCTGTGCAAATCCTGCCTTGGAAAACTGGAGGCGCAAATCCAGCAGCAACAGTCCCGCATCAAGCTGCCCGAGAAGCGGGACGTCGACGTGGGCAAAGCGCTGAACACGTTTCGCGTGCCGCTGAAAGGCGGCGGACTACCGGGGACAAGCGCGAGCTAGCCCGCATTTCTCACCGCCCCACGACGCGGTAGTGGAAGTAAAGACCTTCGGTGCGGTGAGAAATGCTCACGAGTTGGCGAGAGGATTTTTCACGCGAACAGCCTGTTTAGACGGGAGACTAAGGAACTTCATGTGACGCAACGGATAGCACACGTTTTGGCTGTTCGCGTGAAAAATCCGGACTAGAGCGTTTCAAGGTCGACTGCACCGCGTGCTCGTGCTCCTGCTTCGTCATCGTACTCGATTTTTTCGAGTATCGAGTGCGAGTACGACCCTCCTTTGCCCTCCAAAGTAGCAGGGCTACGGAGGACGGGTGACGACTCACGCAGGAGCACGAAACTGACAGTGTGCTCAAACTTGAATTGCGCTAGCTGAACAACGCTACTTTACGAAAATTTCGTCCTGGCCTACTTCGCGAATTGGGCCGATTTTTGCGAGCCGTGTCATGTCGATCTTGGACTTGTCGCCCGTGATCGAAATCAGTTTCGGGCGGCCGCTAATCTGCGTCTTGTAGAAATCCATCAAGAGATTAACGTCCGCATTGACGGCGGCTTCGTACCGCGCTTTGCGCGGGTCGGGCTCGAGACCGAGCCGTTCCCACGAGCGCACCGAGTTGAGGACCTCGCGGAACCCCAGGCGTGACGAGGTGAAGCTGTTTAACAACGACGCCCTCGAGATAGCGAATCGGTCTTCCGAGACCGGCATAGCGTCGAACAACTCGACAAACCCTTCGATCGCCTCGGGCGTCTTGTCCGTCTGCGTGCCGATGCCGCCCACCATGTAGTTCTGATCGACCGCGCGCGCGCCGGTTACGTACCGGGCGCCGACGGCGTACGCGAGCGCGCGCGCCTCGCGCAGTTCCTGAAACACGAGGCCCGCCATGCCGCCGCCGAAGTAGTTGTTGAACATGTTTATCGCGGGCACGCGCGCCTCGTTATACGGTTCGCTGGGGAAATCGATCTGCACCTGCGACTGCGCCGTTTCCTTGTCGTAGAAGTAGATCTCGGTTCGTTCCGGCTGCCGCATTTGTTTCACGCGATACGGCGGTACGTCTTTCAGCGCACCGTTAATCGGGTGGTACTTTCGGATCAATTCGATAACCCGCTCGCGCGGCAACGACCCAACATAGGAGACCGCGTGTTTGTATTCGAGCAGGCCTTTCGTCAGGCCGAAGAGTTCTTCCGACGTCAGTTGCTTCACTTGATCGCCGGGCATCATGCGGAGGAACGACGAATCCGGTCCATACCGGTGGAACTGCACGACCGCGGCGGAGATGGTCGCCGGGTCTTTTTTGGCATCTTCACGGCGTTCGATGATGATCTGCTTCAATTGATCGACGGTCTGCTGATCCGTGGAGGGATTGTTGATGACGTCCATCATCAACTCGATCGACTTCTCGAGGTTCTCGTCCAGTCCATCGATCGAAAAACTCGATTCCGAATCGCTCACGCCGAAATTGAAGTTGGTGCCGAGCTTGTACCATTCCTTCTTTAGTTCCTCGGCGGGGTACTTCGATGTGCCGGCGAGATCGATCAGTTCGCGCGCGGCGGCGAGCCGATTGTCGTGGTCCGTCCCGAAATCCACGGCAAAGCTCAGCGCAAAGAGGTCGTTCAGGGGGTTGTGCGTGTAGTAGAACCGGATGCCGCCTGGATCGTCGGTGATCGAATAGTCGCCCGGATCGAGAAAGGCCGGCTGCAGCGGCTCGACCGCCATCGCGAGTACGGTCTTCGCGAATTGCGACTCGCGCCCGGGATCGATCTGCACGAGATCAATCTTCGGCTTCTCGATCTTGGGCACGTCATGCTGACCGTCCACGCGGTGGCCCGCGACGAAATCGCCCTTGAAGTACTTCTTCGCCACGCGCTGAATGTCGCGTTTTGTGAGCTTTGCCATGCGGTCCAACTGCGCGACTGAGCGGTCCCAATCCTGAAACGCGATGTACGATTCGCGCATGCTCGATACGCGCGACTCGTCGGATTCCAGTCCGGCCTTCCGCATCTTCTTGAAGTCGGTGATAATCGCGGGGATCACCCAGTCCTCGAGTTCGCCCGATTTGATGATCTCGATCTGATCGAGCAGCAGCTTCTCGACGTCCTCGAGGGATTGTCCGTCTTTTGGAATCCCGAACAGGAATTGCGCGCCATAGTCGTTCTGCAGATACGGAAACGCGCCTGCGCCGCGCACCTTCTGCTGCTGCACGAGGTTCAAGTCGATCAGGCCCGCGGCGGTGTTCGACAACGCCATATCGAGCAGGCTCAGGGCGTCGGCGTCTTTGTGGTTCAGCGGCGCGGTGCGAAACGCAAGCAGCACATACTCCTCGCCCGGATATTGCACGGTCACACGCTCGATCCCGTCCAGCGGTCTCTCGCGCCACCTCGCGGGTTTGGGCAATTTCTGCGGTTTCCACGCCGAGAAGTGCTCGTCAATGACCGCAATCGCTTCGTCCTTCTTGATGTCGCCGGAAACGCAGATCGCCATGTTGTTCGGCACGTAATAGGTCTCGTAGAACTCCATGATGTTGACGAGCGACGGTTTTTTCAGGTGCTCGACCGTGCCCAACGTCGTCTGCTGACCGTAGGGGTGGACCTTATATAGTTTCTCCGAGACCGCTTCGTGAATGAGGCGGTCCTTGTTGTCCATCGATCGGTTCTTCTCTTCGTACACGATCTCGAGTTCCGGTTGAAACAGCCGGAAGATTGGCGCGGTGAACCGTTCCGTCTCGATGACCGCCCACTGCTCGAAACGGTTCGACGGTAGCTCGACCTTGTACACGGTCTCTTCGGTCGAGGTGTGCGCATTGAGATCGGTCGCACCCATCGCCTTGTACAGGCGGTCGAACTCGTTCGGGATGGCGTACTGCGCCGCCTGCTTCGATTCGTCGTTGATGCGCGCGTAGATGGCCTTGCGCTTCTCCGTGTCGTCCTCGTTGAAGTGCTCCTCGTACAACGCGGTGATTGCATCGAGATGGGCTTTCTCCTTCTCATAGTCGAGCGTGCCCATCTTCTGCGTGCCTTTGAACAACAGGTGTTCGAGGTAGTGCGCGAGACCCGTCGTGTCCGCGGGATCATGCTTGCTCCCCGCGCGCACCACGATCTCCGAGTAGAACCGCGGCTGCTCATGGTTTTCGGTGAGGTAGACCGTCAATCCGTTGTCGAGTTCGTATATCGTCACCGCCATCGGATCGTTCGCGGCGGGCTCATGGACTACCTTATAACCCGCCCACGAGGGAAAAGCACTTAGGAAAAAAAGCAACAGACCAGTGCCGAATCTTCCGCTGATACGAGAAATCATTGAGGTGTCTCCAATGCTGACGAAGTTTGCAGTGAATGCGTTCTCTTGTAGGCTGACACCATTATGAGCGCTGTGATCCATAGAATGGCGCCCGGGAGCATTTCGAATATACCCCACCATAGGAGTGCAATCTTGCGTTCGGAAGATAAGGAATTGCCGAGAACCATAGGAAGTTGGATGAACTTGCCATAGGCTAACTGGCCCCGGATCATTAGGTCCCCTATGCCACCGCCAATGATCAGGATATAGATATGGCCGAGTAGTTGCTTCCAAACAATGAGCGCGAGTGTGGCGACGGCGACGATGACTATTAGATCGCTAAACACGGTGCTTGTTCCCGCCTTTATGCCCAGGACATGCGAGAATACCGAAAACAAAGTTCGGACGCTGCCTAGTATTACGATTACTACCGCTAGCTTACTTTTGGTCATGCTTGCCTCCAAGAGTCCCGCAGGTTTGGCGGACGCCTATTCGGTATGCGCAACCCTGTCCGGGTCCCGCTGAAAAATGAAGAAATGCTGCGACGGCAGGAACTCGAGCAGGTCAACCAACTCGAACCCCGCTTCATTCCACTCTGCGAGAACCTGCCTCACCGACATGCGGTGCTCTTCCTTGATGTGCTTTGCGGTATCGCCCAACAACCGGTATTCGATGAGAGCGACCTTACCGTCCGGCTTCAGGCATTCGAGCATCCGCGCCAACATCGGTTCCGGCTGTTGGAACTCGTGGTAGACGTCCGTCAGCAGAATCCAGTCAATCGCCGCCTTGGGCAACTTCGGATCGTCTTCCGCACCCAGAACGGTCTCGACGTTCGTCACGCCTTCCTTCGCGCAATTGGCTTTAACCATTTCAAGGAATTCGGGCTGGATGTCGTTCGCGTAGACCTTCCCGTTTGGCGCGACCGCCTTCGCCATGCGCCGCGAGAAGTAGCCCGTGCCGCAGCCGATATCCGCGACGATATCGCCCGGCTTTAGGCCCATCGTCCTGATGACCTCGTCCGGCATTTCTTCCTGTTCGCGCTCGGGCCGCTCGAGCCACTCCGCCCCGTGGAAGGTCATCACCGGCGCCGGTTTGCGCGGGGCCGGTTCGTCCGCCCAGACAGCGAAGCAGACCGCAAGCGTCACCGCAACAACGCGGGCGATTGGTTCACGGCAAGAACGCAGCATCATCGCAGCCAGACTCCTCGAAGGGGGACACGCTTTGCCGGATGACTATAGGCCAATCGCCGGCGGCGCGACAACCGCATGACGCAACACGCCGTCGTACGCTCGACTGCCCGTCACCCCGGCTGGGCGAGACGTTTTGGACTGCGCCCCTTGGCGGCGCATTTCGTCCGCGGCAGTCAATGTCGGGTCCATTTCCTTCGTTGCGACCGGAGAGTCGCTCCTACTTATACTCCCGCGTTGTTGCACTCCTTCGACGGGAGGTCGGCCCGCGAATTAAGCCGTGATCGGGTGACGACCGGCGCAGATTGGGCGGGTTTGGTTTGGGACGTGACCGGGAGAGAGGATCACGGTGCGTAACCGCATGCTGCGAAACGACCCGTGTTTAATTGACAAGACAGCAAGAATATTGAATTTGGCAGGCGTGAAGCACAAGGACAAAGCGGAGCTTTTCAAGAGCGCGTTACGAAGTGGAAACTTCGTAACGAGTTGAATAATGACTTTGGCGGGCGTGTAGTGCGAGGACAAAGCGGAGCTTTTCAAGAGCGCGCTACGAAGTGGAAACTTCGTAACGAGTTAAGCCGCAGGCGGCCAGTCGATGGGGTGGTCGGAGGACAAAGCAGAGCTTTACAAGAGTGCGTTACGAGGTGGGAACGTTTCTCGATATTCATCGAACATCGGCAACGGATGTGGCGCCCGGCTACCATGCCGGGCATCTGTGCGACACGTGGCGCTACGTGTCCGCGCCCTCCCACCGCAACAGCACCGCCAATACGTCACTGGCCACTTCGGCCCGCGCGTCGCTCCGGTCCCATCCCTTTGCGAGGAGCCGGTCATACTTCGTGTGGACGTGGCGGACATGCGCCTTTACGGCAAGGTCGATCATGGCGGGGTCAAACTCTTTCGCGGCGGCCGAACGCCCGACCCGTCCGCTGTACTTCTCGCAGGCGTGTTCGGCAATAGTTTCCGCTTCGCCGCGCGGACATCCGGGATACCTCGCTGCGATTTGATCGGCGAACGCCGCCACATACTTGGCGTCCGCTTTCTCGCGCAGGACGGCGGCCCGTTCACGCGCCGCGAGCCGTTGCGCTTCGTCGCCGAGGCACTCCTGTTCCGCGCGCGCCAACGCTTCCGGTTCGACGAGCACGCCTTGGCGTTCATAACGCCCGCGCGACCGGCTGAACCGCACCACCACCGCGGACAGCGGAGAATACTTTCGCGCACGGCGCGTCAGCGCGACGTTCCCGCGCGGCAGATACACCAACCGATCCAGGTCCGCGCAGGCCATGCACAGCGGTTTTTCCTTCTCGATGCGAAGGAACGACCCGCGGTCCAGTTCCTCCCCGCATTCCGAACACTTCGACGGATTCACGATCGAGAAGACGACAAGTTCCGCAGCGCCTTTCGCGGTCTCTTCGGACGGGTCGCCTGTCTTTGCGCGGCTCATCGGGTGAACGCCCTGATTTCCCGCTCGGATCGCTCGATGAAATCCAAGTCCCGCAGCTTCCACCGGCCCACCCACTTACGCTTGTGCGGCTTGCACAACGCGCAACTCCGCCGCTTGTCTTTAAGCCGTTTTCGCATGTCTCAACTCCCACCCGCCCCGGATCGTCCCTCGGGGCGTACAATACTCTCCGAGAAAGATTCTACTCCGTTCGCGTAATCCGCTTGGGGAGCGCGACGCCATTCTATCGAAAGGGGGTACTTGCCATGAAAACCTGTCGCAACTTAGCGCCGTTGGTTCCAATCCTTATACTCGCCATTTTCCTCGTCGTCGCCGCAGGATGCCCGGCGATAGACGACTCCGGGTGCGACTGCATCAATCTCGCGGCGGTCATCGTGGGCACCTGGGAACTCCACCAAGGCGGCACGATCACGTTCTACGCGAACGGCGACTTCGAGACCAGCGAAGGGACGGAAGGGGAATACCGGATCGTGAACCAGTCGGTCCTGCTCGATATTGCGAGCATCGAGGGGGAACTGAACCAGGTCCTGACTTACCTCGGCGAACTCCCGAACGGTAGCCTGCTCTTCTCCCAGGAAACCCCGATGGGGTTCGAGCGCGTATAGCAAGTTTTTTGCGCGAGCACCGTGCGTGCCGTATGTCGTTGCCACTGCCTGGCGCGATTGATAGACTGGCTCCGAGGTCGGGCTGCAATCGGAACCAGAATGGATGAGTATGCCGCACGCGAATACGCTGAAATTTGACGGCACGGATCGGTATTACCTCGATCCGGAGTTGAAAGCCATCGTGAACATGGCGCTGGCGATGGAGAAGCCGTTGCTGCTTACGGGCGAGGCGGGCACGGGCAAGACGCAGCTCGCGCTCGAGGTGGCGCGGGCGCTGGGTCTCGATACCGAAATCCTGCGCGCGAAATCGACCATCAAGGGCGAGGAAGCGTGCTACGTACAGGACACCGTCCTACGGCTGAATGACGCACGGTTCGGCAGCGGCGAGACCGGCCGCGTCGTTGACAACTTTTTCGATTACATCATCTGGGGGCCGATTGGCCGGGCATTCCGAGCGGACAAGAAGGTCGTTCTGTTGCTGGACGAGATCGACAAGACGGAGTCGGACGTTCAGGACAACCTGCTCGATATTCTCGAGGAATGCCAATTCACGATTCGCGAAGTGAACCACACCGTGAGAGCGGACATCCGGCCCGCGATCTTCCTGACGTCGAACGCGAAACGCGAGCTGTCCGACCCGTTTCTGCGGCGGTGCTTTTGCCATCACATTGCGTTTCCATCGCCGGACCAGATGCACGAGATTCTCAAGCTGCACTTTCCGAAGACGAGCGCGAAGCTCATGGAGACGGCGATTGCGGTCTTCTACGAATTGCGCGAGCGTGGCTTCGAGAAACCGCCGGCGACGAGCGAACTCATCAACTGGATCGGAGCGCTCGAGCGCAGCGGTGAAATGCCAAACGCAAAGGAACCGCAACTGATCGGCATACTGCTCAAACGCGCCGGCGATATCGCCATGTACCGCGAAGGCGGCAAAGGCAGGAGATACTTGTAGGACCGGGGACAGCCACAGGCCCTGTCGAGGTTTCGTGATATCGTGTCAGTTGACACAGGCAACCGGTGACAGTCCCCGACGCGCAGTAGTGGAGGCGCCATGATCGTACGGAAACGGCGAGGCAGGTTGTGGGAGTTGGTCCACCGTTTGTGGAAGTTCGTGACGCCCATCTCCGCGAACATCGGTATAGTCCCCTCTCTGGTCGGCGGTGTCGCGCTTATGTTGCTTGGGTTCGTGATTCCGGGACTTTTCTCCGTTTCGATTCCGCTGGCGATTCTTGGTTATTTCATCGGGATCCCCGTGTTTATTTTTGGACTGTTCCTTTTCGCGCGCGGAATCATTTAGATGCGCAACGTGACATCGGATTATTCGACTTCACTATTCGCGGACTTGTTTTACCTTCTGCGCGATTACGGTGTACCGGTGAGTCCAAAGGACCTGATTGACTTGAATCAGGGATTCGATCGTGGGCTGGTGAAAACGCTCGACGATCTGTTCGTCTTGTCGAAGCTGACCTTCGTGCGGCGCAAGGAACATCTTGACGCGTTCGAGCGCGCGTTTTCGTATTACTTCTTCGGCATCGAGATTCCCGCGGTCGCGGAGGGCGATCTCGATTTGCTGCGTACGAAGCCGTTCAAGGACTGGCTCGCGCAACAAATCAAGGACGGCAAACTGCCCGAGCGTGCAATCTACACCATGTCCGCCCAGGAACTCATGGACAAGTTCTGGGAAACGCTGCGCGAGCAAATGGAAGCGCACGAAGGCGGAAGTAAATGGGTGGGACAATACGGGAATTCGCCGTTCGGCAATTCGGGAAACGCGCAGCGCGGGGTTCGTGTCGAAGGCGAATCTCGTAACCGTAGCGCGCTTGCGGTCATCGCGAACCGCCGGTATTTATCGTACGCAGACAAGACGGCCGTGCGCTCGGAAAACATCCGCGAAGCGCTCGAATCGATGAAGCACATGAAGGACGTCGGTCCGCGCGCCGTCCTAAATCTCGACGAGACAATCCGGCGCACGGCCCAAAACGGCGGTGAAATTGACCTCGTGTTCGAGCGTGAGTTGCGCGACCGTATCAGTATCGTGCTCTTGATCGACAACGGCGGCTACTCGATGGACCCGTTCATTCAACTTACACGGCTGCTGTTCAAGAAGATGCACGAGCGCTTCGAGGACATGACGACCTATTATTTTCATAACACGATCTATCAGAACGTGTATACGGATTTCCGGCGGACGAAGAAACTGGGCACGGAGCAACTGCTTCAGCGCAATCCGGATACCCGCATCGTCTTCTTCGGCGACGCAACCATGGCCCCGGAAGAGTTGGAGATGCCCCACGGCTCCCTCTATCACTATGCGCGCGAGGCGCGACCCAGCGCATATTGGCTGCGCCGAATAGCGGAACGGTTCAAACACACGGTCTGGCTCAACCCTATCGCCAAGACGTCGTGGCCGAATGCCTACGGCGGCTACACGCTCAATCGCATTCGTCAAATCTTCCATATGGAGGACATGACACTTGGTGGTATTAAGGGAATGGTCGAGCGGCTCAGCGAATCATAGCGAGCGGGGTATCTTCTGGTTTCGTCGAGCCGAACCCTGGGATACGTCCAGCAACCCAAAAAGTCCTTAACTCACAAGTTATCCACACCACAAGAGACCACAGTTTACGTTTCGGAGCGGGTTATTGGAAAATCCATAAAACATATCGGATCACCCGCTTCTCCTTTATAAAGCATTATATTCATTATATTTACAAATTGGACACGATTAGTGATCCAATCGCCAGGACACCCACAAGTGTACATCTTCCCGTGAAACGATGTTCCATAGGCTCTGGAATAGGGTAACTTATCCACAGGCGGGTTTTGGTGCGTAAACTGGGTAATATCCGGGTATTCTGCGAATAGCTTACCGTATACACCGCACGGCGCATTACAGAACACTACCCCGTCAGATGTGACCAGATAGAGTGGGGATTAAAGGCGGATCGGCATCACCACATTTAGGTACTGGTGGGAGGATTTTTCTTCGTAAGGTTTTATCAAGCCGGGGCTTGAAGCATCTTTTAAGATGAGACACAGTTTTTCGGACTCGATTCGGCGCAATACTTCGAGGACATAGTCTGGGTTAAACGCAATATCGAGGTTACCGCCCTCAAACTCAACTTCGAGTTCTTCTTCATACTCGCCGACCTCGGGCGTTACAACATTCAGCTTCATCACAGAACCATTCACGGTGATGCGCACAGAATTGAACTTGTCGTTAGTCATCGTGCGCGTACGGCGCATAGCTTCCATGAACGTCGAGGTCGCAATAATTCCTTCTTTATCGTGCTTTTTCGGGATCACCATGTCGTAATTCGGGAAATTTCCTTCGATCAACGCGGTCACAAGCCGGAGCGAATCAAACTGGAACGCAGCCTGCGCTTCATCAAGGAACAACTGCACCTCGCCATTGTCAGCCAGTAAACGCTCGAGTTCAGTAATCATCTTGCCGGGAATAATGACTTTGGTATTCGCCCCCTTCGGAATACCTTCTCTTTCTGAGTACAGGCTCATGCGACGGCCATCTGTCGCCACAACAGTCAACTTTCCATCGGCGAGTTCGAAGAGTAGACCCGTAAGATTATAGCGACCCTGATCGGTAGATATCGCGAAACTTGTCTTTTGGAACATCTTCCGAAGCAGCTTCTGTTCGATGGCCAGGGGCTCGATGCCCTCGAACGCGCGAACAGGCGGGAATTCCTCCGCACTCATACTGAACAACTTTGTCTTAATCTTGCCGCATTCGAGATTGATCACGTTATTACCTGCGAGGTCAAGCGTGATCTCGCCCTCCGGTAATTCGGCAAGAATGGACGACAAACGTTGCGACGAGACAGTTAACGAACCCGCTTCTTTCACCGTACAATCGACTGTACACTCGATACTGACTTTGAGATCGGTGGCGGTCAGTTTAAGCTGAGATTCGTCGGCCTCCATCAGGATGTGCGAAAGGATCGGCAGCGCCGACTTTGGCGACACAACGGTCTTCACTTTGTTGACGGCATCGAGCAACTCTTGCCGTGGGATGCTAATCTTCATTCGATCTTCTCCACTACTCGGATTCAGCGCGGTTCTTGGTCAGAATTCTCTATCTATTTTGTATCTAAAACTCGTAGTCTTAATAGTAAGCGTATCGAAAGTGTGGATACGTGCTTTAACGAGTTACCTTTACTCAAGATGTGACGTGAGTGAATCCTGTAAAAACGGTCCAATCTTGCATTACCTTTACACAGTCGGGCGATCCACTGTCTCTTCAACCCTACCATGCGGTTAGTAATTAGCCGGAGAAGCACTCACTATCCACCTCGAAATCATCCGGCTATCCACAGCTTATTAGAAGTAGAAGTGAATGAACGCATCTTTACTTATCCACAGCGCGATCCAGCGCAAGTGCTAACATACAGATGCCGGCTATCCACAGGTTCTACACGAAGTTCTACATATTCAACTTTCACTCGGAAGTGTGCCGCAGTAGATTTCACCACAGTGCACAACTACTTATATTCCAGTTCCTTATCAGACCAGGATTATCCAGTGCTCGGCGGCGATATCGAGTACAAACCTGCGCTAAAACACGGGCGTCACGGCGCTGGACGAAAGAATGGATTGGGCCTGGTGTAGACCGGAAACTGGCTCTTATCCACACCTTATACACAGCAACCGCTGTTCTCGGCGGTTTCCCCGCGCGGCATGCTAACAAAGGGTCAAGGGAAAAGCAAGCATCGATCCCACATGTTGTTCGTGTGAAGAATCCCGCTCAGTCCGATGAAACAACGCAGGTCCCGTCATATTGTCGGGAGAAGAGAACGAGCAATCGTGCGCTCATCTGATATGACAACATTCCTGCGTCCACCCGATTAGCCTTGAGGTACGCGTCATTTACTGCGCGGCCAAGGTCTTGGGCGCGACCACCGAAGATGCGCCAGAAGAACTTACTGTACAGCACATCGCTCTGGACGCCCTTGCACCGCAACGCAATAAGGGCACGCGCCGCGGCAGGGTCAATTCGGATCAGCTCGTTCAAAAGTTGCCGTTGTGCAAAGAGATAGCCCGAGTACCGAGTATAAGGATTGTCACTCAGCGCACACGCCAGGAAACCAAAGAAGTTGGCCTCGTCTTCGCTGGAGACACAACGCTGGTGGGCCTTTTCGTGCGCGATGGTCAGGGGCAGTTGAAAAGGTGGAAGTTCGTAGTTGTAGTTCGCTTCGCCGGTCCAAGGCGAATAGAATCCTGCGACGCCCAACCTGCTCATCAAGCGCGAGGCGAGAACTGCTTTGGCCGGGCCGCGCGTCTGCGCAAATGACGGGTCAAGGTCGAGCAGCCGCGCCGCCCGCGCAAATCCGGTCTCCAAGGCTTCGTCGATTTCTGCCACGGTGGCCTTCAATTCGCTGCGCCCTTCGGCCTCCGGTGTGCCCGTTGCGACGGTGTAGTAATGATTGGTAATGAAGACGAGTTGTGTACACAGGGCGACCAGTTCGTCGCGGTCTTCGCGCGTGCCCATGCGCGGCAGGGCCGCAAGACCTGAGTCATCCCATCCGATGCGTAGTGGCAGGGCCGCGCGGGAATAGTTGAACCCCCAGCACAGGTAAAAGATGGCGACTAGAAAGCCCATGAAACCCGCAGTCCGCGCGGCGCCACAGGCCACGGCGTTGCGCACACCGCGCCGCCGCGCCAGCACCGCATAAACGACCGGAATTGCGGGCGCCAACAGCCACAGTACAACAAACGCGATCAGTAATTCGGCAAAGCTGAACGGGGCCACTCCGGTCAACGTGGAAAGTGCTTGGGATATCCGGGCCCCGATACCGTTTGCGTAGAGTTCCTCGACGCGGTCGGGAATGTACGACATGAGACGCGCCAACGTCGCCATCGCGACGGCGCAGCCTACGCCGGTGGCGGCGAAGCGCCATCGCGGCGTACGCCGGAACGTGACACGGTGGACGCCGCCTTGCGCCGCGAACTCGGCCGAGGCGGCGTTCGGTCTATGCAGTGATACGCTAGCCAACCGGAAACTTCTCGTATGACTCACCGAGGACTCGCCTGCATTGTAGCAGGCCCGGCCCCGCGAATGCGCGGTGGCGCTCCGGGCGACGTCCGTTTTGACCAGTGTAACGGCACACGCGATTCTTCGTACTCGGCACACGCGACATAGGCATTGACATGCGCGATCTTAGCGGTTAGGATACGCATGCTCATCGATGTGGGGGGCGGGCAATTTAGCCTTCCGTGAGCACAACATGTCGCGCAGTTAGTTGCACCCGCGCGCTCGGTCTTCCGCGCGGGTAGTGGGAAGGGGAAACATCCGGGTGACTCGAGTCATTCGTATGCGCGAAAAGCCGGGGCGGCGTGAGAGCGGTGGCTTCACGCTGATGGAAGTTGTTGTATCCCTTGCGGTGATCGCCGTTGCCGCCACCATTGGTATATCCCTGTTCGCGGACAGCTATGCCGTTGGCAACGATGTGCGCGACCGGCGCGCCGCGCAGCGCCTCGCCGAAGAAATCCTCTCCGATATGCGGCGAGACCCCGCATCGTTTGTCTGGCCCGCTGCAACAGACCAATTGCAGCCGGTGACCCGAAAGGACGATTCCGCGCAGTCGATGGCGCCGTCGGTCGGCGCGACGTACGAGGCGGCGAACAGGCGCGTCGAGAGTCAATACAATAAGTTCCGTTGGCATGCGTACGTGAAGGCGGCGCCCGGATCGAAGACGGCCGAGCTTACGGTTGTGGTGTCGTGGATTCGCGGGGGCCGGACGCGGGGTTTCACCCTGACGTCGCTGGCGCCGCTTGACATGGTAAGGCCGGCAGCATGAACCGCACGTCGAGACAGGGCTTTACACTGATCGAGTTGCTTGTCGTCATTGCGATACTTTCGGTCGTGACGACGGTGGGGACGGTGACCCTTGTTAATCTCTGGGCACGTTGGGGCGAACTGAAGACCGTAATCGCTATGGACGCCGCCGCCGAAGACATCTTCGACGAGATGCGCAGTGACTTTTCGTCCGCGGTCGCGTCTACAATAGCGGGCACGGCCCTGCAGGCGACCGGCGGCGAGGAACAAGACCCGAAGTTCTACGGGCATCCGCTGGAGAGCGATCGCTTTACGATTCCGGTCGAAGTGCCCACGCCGAACGGGAAATCGACGATACTCGCGGGATATCAGATCGAGCGCAAAGACGGACAATCGCTCCTGGTGCGTACGGAACAGCAGCTTCGCGCGGGGGTCCAACCGCGCACGCGCACGGTGGCGGAGGGCGTGGCGAAGATGCGAGTCGAGTATGCCGGCAGCGAGGGCGGATGGAAGGACAGTTGGGCCGGCCCGGGCAATCCAAGGGCGGTCCGCGTCAGCGTACTGTTGGTGGAACCGGGCAATCCGCAACGCCAGCAGGTTGCGCGTAAGGCCGTGTTTACGGTGAACGTGCCATGACGCGCCGCGGCGGACATAACCGCGGTTCTGCGCTGGTGTTTGCGCTCGCCATTCTGGGCATCATCGTTACCTTTGGATTTGCGATGTACCGCTTTACGCTCCTCGAGAGCGACGCGCTGGGCGACGACATCGACCGGGACCGCGCGCGGTGGGACGCCGCGAGCGGTGTGGAACACGCGATTGCGGAACTGCAGACGGCGATTGGGTCGGGCCAGGTGGACGCGCTGTTGAAGCCCGAAGGCGTCGCGCCGGTTTCGCTCGGAATCTACCGCCTCGCGAGCACGCTGCCGAATTCCGATGCCTCGTTGATTCCCGACGATCGCTACGAGAGCAGTGCGAGTGTGACCATTAGCGACGAGTGCGCGCGCATGAACGTGAACTTGGCGCCGCCCGCGGTGCTGATCTCGATGCTCAAGATCGACGGCGAGAAGGCGCGGCAGGTGCGCGAGAAATTGCCGCGGCTCGATGGCGCGCCCGCGAGTCCTGAAGAAGGCCGGCGCTGGCTTTCGAGCGTCGATGAGCTTTCGGGGTTGCAGGTGCTTGCGCCGGACACGCTCACGCCGGAGCGCGTGAAGGACTTGACGGTGTTCAGTGCGCTGGACATGCAGAACGCGGCGGGCTACGTGAACTTGAACACGGCGTCGAGCGCCGTGATCGAGGCGGCGCTGGGCGTGACGCCGGAAGTGGCGGCGAAGGTGATCGCGGCGCGGCCGCTGAATTCGCTCGATGCGCTTGTGGCCGCGACGGGCAAGGACCCGAACGGATTCAATTTCAAACCCGCCGCCGACAACCCCAGCGGGCTGCCGCGGGAACTCGCGTTCTCGTCGCGCTGTTTCCGCATCACGAGTACGGCGACGCTTACGCGGAAGGCCACACAGGATACGAACACGGCGACGGTGGAAGCGGTGGTGCAGTTCCCAGAAGGCGCGGCCCCCCGCATAGTGTATTGGAACGAACCTTCCGTAGGGGCGAATACAGGGAAGTAATCAATAACCGCGGCGGGCGCATGCGCATGGCCGTGGCCGGATGGAGGACGTGAGTCATGGCGATGAAAGCCGAAAAGGGCGGGCGCGCCTCGAGGGCGGCGGCCGGCGCGAAAAAGTCGGGGACGTCGCGGCGGGTTTCCGCGCGCGGGGCGACCTTCGACCTTGACGAGGCCGTCGCGGCGGAAACGGCGCCGGCGTCGCGGAGTTTCACCGCGACTCTCGCGAACGTCAATATTGGGCGCGCGGTCGGCGGACGCGTGCGCGACCAATACGTGAACGACTTCCTTCGCCAGCTCATCATGTTGCTCGAAGCGGGGACGCCGCTGTTGCGTTCGCTGAACATTTTGTCGACCCGCGGCGAGAAGGCGAGCGTCCGCGCGCTGGTGGCGGACATTGCGCAGTACGTCGAGAACGGGAACGCGCTGTGGCAGGCGTTCGAGCGGTGGCCGCGGAATTTCCTTCCGGTCGAGATCAATCTCATCAAGGCGGCGGAAGCGAGCGGTACGTTGAACGTCGTCCTGAAGCGGTTGGTCATATACCGTGAGCGGCGCTCGATGCTTGCGAAGCGAATCAAGGGCGCGATGTGGTACCCGGCGATCCTCGTCATTACGTGCGTCGCGGTGCTGTTCCTGCTCGCGAAGGTCGTCGTACCGGAATTCCGCGACCTGTTTTCGCGGCTCGACATTTCGCCGGACAAGATTCCGCCGTATACCACGTTTGTCATGAACACGGCGGAGGTCATGACGTCTTTGCCGGCTATCATTATTATCCTGGCCGTGTTGATCGGCGTGCCGGTCGCGTACGTGTTGGCGGTGCGGCTGGTGCCGGGTTTCCGCTACATGATGGATCATATCAAGCTGCGGTTGCCGCGCGTGGGCAAGGCCATTACGAAGAAGTCCGCGGTGGTTGACATGACGCGGTCGATGGCGCTGCTGTTGCGGAGCGGTCTGTCGATGATGGTGACGCTCGATCTGGTTCGCGCGAACGTGCGCAATACGGCGGTCGCGGCCGTCGTGCAACAGGTGCGCGATTCCGTCGAACGCGGCGAAGGCATCGAAGAGCCGTTGCGCCGGGCGAGCGGGATCATTCCGCCGGTCGTCACCGACATGCTCGTGACGGGCGAGGACTCCGGTCAATTGGATCAGATCGCCGAACATATCGCCGACACCTACGAAGAGGAAGTGAACATTACGATCGGCACCATCGGCGAATTGATCCAGCCGATCCTGACGATCTTCCTCGGCGTTGTTGTGTTGGTGCTGTTTGTCTCGCTGTTCATGCCGATGCTCGCGGTCATCAACGACCTCATCAATCAGGCCAGCGGCGCCGGCGGCGACTAAGCGCGTATAGCTCAATTCTTTCAATGCCCCCGAAGCCCGATGGCTTCGGGGGTATTTGCTTTTGGCGCCTTTCCCTCGTGGGGTGGTTTTCGCTTCACCTCGTTCTGATCTATAGCCCATCGTGTTGCACTACTGCGATTCAAGTTTGAGCACGAGGACAAGTCACGAGCACGCGGTGCAGCCGACCTTGAAACGCCCTACTTGGCGTTGATCGCGACGGGGACGTAGACGCGGCTTCCGCCGGGCGCGTCGGTTTCGACGATGACGATGGTGGACGCCCGGTCGGGCGAGGTGGGGTCCAGCGCGGTGACCTCGATTGCGGCAGGTGTGTCCGCGTTGGTCTGTTCGGGCTGGACGACTTCGACCTTCACGACATCTTCTTCGAAGCCGATGTTCACGATCTTGAGTTCCTTACCGGTTACCGGGCGTAAGACGACGCGCTGCTTTGCGCCACCGCGCAGCGCGACGGTCGCGGGTTCCGGGTGCACGGATTCGCCCATGCGGAAGTAGACGGGGATGGCGGTAATCGGCTGGTCCTTGCTGTCGGTCATGACGTAGACGGTGCCGGATTGAGGGCCCGCGCCGACATTGTCCGCTGTATGCACGGCGACCGTGTGCGCGTTCGGTTGCGCGCCTTTAACGACGACGGCTCTTACCGCGCCGACGGCCATCGCGCCGAGCAGCTTGGGCAGGGGCGCGCCCTCCTCGCTGGCGCGCACGGTGATTTCGGAGATGCGTTGTCCGAGCGCGTGCGGAATCTGGGGACTGATGATCGCCGGGGGCGTGACGAGGAGGTCGCCGATGACTTCGCCGTGGAGCGGCGCGGTGATTTGCGCTTCCTCGCCGGCGACGCGCACACGCGCTTCGATCGCGCCCTCGACGATACCGAGCGGCACGTCGGGCGCGATTGTGAACGACGCGACGATCAGGCGTTCGTTGCCGCGGGTTTCTTTTTTTGTGGATACACTGACACCGGGGTGCGTGGATTTGATGTCGATGAGTTCGATGTCGTTCTTCGTGTTTCCGGGCGCGAACTCGAGGGTTTTGCCGATCGGTTTGCCGCGCGGGACGTAGCCCCACACGATGCCGTTCGGCGGGCGCACGACGACCAACGCTTCGATAAAGGCCGTCACATCGAGGGTGAGCGCGGGATTCTCGGGATCGTCCGTCATAATCGCGACAACCGCGCCCTGCGGACCGACGCGGTCTTTCGAGTCGTAACGGATCGGCAGTTGGATGGTTGCGCCGGGTTGCACGGTCGCCTTGTCCACGGGCGGTTTGTCGAACAACACGCAGGGGCACGATGCGTTGACGCGAAGAATGGTGAATGGCGCATCGCCGTCGTTTCGCAGCGGGATCGTTTTCTCGCCGATGTCGCCGCGGAGTATGGTGCCGAAATCGAGCTTCTCGATGCCGAGCACGGCTTTGGGGCCGGCGTGCGCGCTTTGGGAAAGGGTGCACGCGAGGGTGAAGGCTACAATGGACATCATGGACTTCGTGGACGAACTGGACATCCTGGATAAGACCCCTTATGAAAGCCGGGCCTGCGAGGATTCGATACCCGCAGGCCCGGCGATCCGAAAATTAGGACCTATTCACATTAGAACCGCGATGCGTCGTACGTGATGTTGGCGAGCAGGTTCTGGCCGCTGAGGTCCGGATGGAAGCAGTCGACGTCGCTGAGGTTGCCGCGGCTGAACGTCCACTCGAACACGTCATCGTCGAAGAGCACGCCAAGCTGCGCGCTGGCCGTGCGAAGCGCGTTGTTGTACTCGATATTGCGGGCGTCGGCCTGATTACGCTGGGTGGAACCGTTTCGGAGGACGTTGTCGCACCACTGGAACGTCGCCCACTGAAGCAGGCACCCGAGATTGTACTTGCCTACGTCGTACACGCGCTTTACGCGAACGACCTCGGTAACCAGAATCTTGGCGCTCGGAAGTCCCGCCTTTAGGGTGTTGATTGCCGTTCGGAAGTTTGCGTCGTAGCTGGCGACGGAGGTCATTTCCGCCGAACTGTCGGCGCACACGTCGTTGCCGCCCATCTGGATGACGACGTACTGTGCGCCGGACGCTACGGCCGCGTTTGCCTGGCCGGGAAGGTCGGCCATGTTCGCGCCGGATTCGGCGAGGTTGTACGTGTTGCCGCTGATGGCGGGGTTTGCCGCGAGGATACGTTCGTAGTGGCTGTTTACACCGTCGGACGACGAATAGCCCGTGGACCAACTGTGCTCGGGCTGACCGTAGGAAAGTCCGCCGATGGAATTGTCAGCCAGCGCGGCGCGCGTGATGCTGTCACCGAGACCGGCAATCGAGTTTGGATACGCCGCGTGGGCGGTATTGGACAACGCTAACGCAACCGCGAGGGCCGCTACACACATGATTCGATACTGCATGGATCGCGCTCCCATATTACGTTTGAGGTTTATTGTTTCCCCGACTCACAGACCATTGACCAGCCCTGTTTTGCCTTGCCGACACACCCCCTTTCTCCTGCGTGACATGGATCGTCCCAAGGAAATGTGAAAACTCGATTAGAAGACCCCGGCCAGCAGGCCACGAAGTGCGCGGAACAAACATGGAACGCGCCGGTCGCAGCCCCCGCTGTACTCAGCCCGATCGAAAAGCTAAGCTAGCACAGGTAGTGTGATCTGTCAAGGCATTCGGTTAAACAATTGACACATACCGCAGCAAACCGAAAATCTGCTGCCGGTTACGGTGCTAGGTCGAGTTCGGTGGTCACGCCATCGGCGACGGTGACGGGGGTTTTGGTGAGACGCATGCTGTCAATTGGGTCGCCGGCGTCGTCGTCGGGGGTGAAAGCTACGGCAATGATGGTGTAGGCGCCCGGTTCGATTCCTTCAACTCGGAACGCGCCGTCTTCGGCAACCTCCGCGTGCCCCGCGGCCGAGTGGCGTAGCGCGAGCAGCTCCTGCACGCTGCCAGCGTCGGCGTCCGGCTGTCCCGCGACAACGATCACTTCCGCGTGTTCGCCCTCGGCGAGTGACGTCACGCGGCCGGCGATTGCGGTTTGCGCGTCGAGCGCGACGTCGTGCTCCGCGTCTTCTCCGTCACGCAGAGGAAATGTGATCGCTCGTTTCAGCACGCCCGTCGGCTGGTTTGCGATGATCTCGACGTACGCCACGCCGGCGGGCAGGCGTTCCGCTCGGTACGCGCCTTGATCGTTCAGCGGCCCGCCGAACCGTTTGTCGCCCGAGCCGGTGCCGATTACACCGCGCACTTCGCCGTCGATCACCGGTTCGCCGTTCATGGTGACATTCACGGATACGGAGGCGAATGCGGGCGCGAACGCGATCGTCACCGACGTGATCTTGCCTGTCTCGACTTCCGCCGCCGCCGTTAATCGCACCTCGGATGCGGACCCGCCGTCGTCGCTTGGGAGAATCGCCATGACATCGTAGGCGCCGCCGCCGAGTCCGCTAACCATGAACCGTCCATCCGCGTCTGTTGTGGTTTGCCGGTATTCCTCGCTGCGGAAGGACGGGTCCTGGTTCGAGCCGGGCTGCGTGTTAATGTGGATGCGTGCATTCGCGGCGGGCGCGCCGTTGTTTGTCACCACGCCTTCGATTGCGCCGCCGGTGGCCATGACCAATCTGACGCGGGATTCAATTCCAGCGGCGGCGGTTACGTCCGCGCGCGCGAAACCGTACTCGGGATGGACAGCGGAAACGACAAGTGTGGCCGCGGGAAGATCGTCGATAGTGAACGCGCCATCGGCATCGCTGCGCGCGGCGTCCTCGAGGGATACTCCGGTTGTCCCAATGACGATGGCCGCGTCCGCCACCGGTACGCCGCGATCGGTTTCCACGATGCCGGCAATTGTTGCGCCGCGTGCGAGGCGTATGACGATACCGTCGATCGATTCCCCCGGCGCGACGGCGTCGCACGGCGCAAAGGCGCTGCTGTGTCCTTTCGCGCGCGCGGCCACCGCGAACGGTTGATCGCTCAGCACGTCGTTGATCTCGAATGCGCCGGAAGCATCGGAGACCGGAGACCACGCCACGGAACTGCCGAGACTTCGCGCATTCCAATCCGCGGCGTTCTCTGGCGGCGGGAAAACGAATGCGACCTCGAACGCGGTGACGGGGGCTCCGGTGGATGCGTCGACGACGATGCCGCGCGCAGCGCTCATCGGTTCGAGCGCCAGTACAACGTCGTCGGTTCCGGGCGAGACGTTTTCGGCGGCGGCCTCGTTGAAGTGGGGCGCATTCGCGCTGACGCGATAGGTGCGCGATGTGTCGAGGCCGCCAATCGAGAAGCGGCCGTTCGAATCGGAGGTGGTCTTCTTCGCGCCGAGATTGGGATCGTACGCCGCGATTTCGGCCCGAGCGACCGGCGCGCTGGTATGATCGGTGACGGCGCCGGAGATGGCGTTGGGGCCGTGCGATTGGGGCGCCGGCGCTGTTTCGGGTTCGAGCTCTGGCGTTGATAGGGAGGGAGTGCTTTCGGCCTGTTCCAGCACGGGCGTTGCGGGCGACGCCGCGGGTTTCGCGGATTGAGGCTCCGGAGACTGGAACGCGTACCAGACGAATCCGAATAGCACGACGAATGCTAAGAGCAAGATTCTGGCGCGTATGAGTGACCGAAGCATGTTGGGCCCAGTGGGAGTAGTTGTCATGCCCCGTGGGGCGCCCGTCAAGGATGAAGCGCAAAGCGGAGCTTTTCAAGAGGGCGTTACGAAGTGGAAACTTCGTAACGAGTGTCGCGAGTAAAACGCGCTCGCTCCGTTTGATTTTTTGGCGATTTTCCCGCTATCGTTTGGCGCTCTTTGGGTGCACCCCGCCTTGTTGTCACGAAAGGACGCGGCATGAAACTTCACGAATATCAGGGCAAGGACTTGTTCCGCCAGTACGGCATTCCGACGCCGCCGGGCGAGGCGGTGAAGACGGCGGTCCACGCGGTGCGGGCGGCTTCCGTCGTGGGCGTGCCGGTGGTGCTGAAGGCGCAGGTGCACGTAGGCGGGCGCGGCAAGGCGGGCGGCGTAAAAGTTGTCGAGAAGATTACGGACGTGGAGAAGGTCGCCAAACAGATTCTCGACCTGACTATCAAAGGTTTGCCGGTCAAACAGCTCCTCGTGACGCCGGCGGCGAACATTGCGAAGGAAGTCTACCTCAGCATTCTCATCGATCGCGGCGCGCGCAAGGCCGTGTTCATCGGTTGCGCGGAGGGCGGAGTCGAGATCGAGGTGACGGCGAAGGAATCGCCGGAGAAGATTTTGCGGCTGGAAGTGCCGGCGGCGGAGTTGCGCAACGGCACGGCCGCGGACTACACCGCGTTCGCATCGAAACTGTTCAGCGACGCGGATCAAGCTACGCAGGCCGCCGACATCATGGCGAAGATGGCGAAGCTGTTCGCCGAGAAAGACTGCTCGCTGGTGGAGATCAATCCGCTCATTGTCGATGACAAGGGCCAGGTGATCGCGCTCGATGCGAAAGTGTTGCTCGACGATAACGCGTTGTTTCGCCACGAAGACCTGGTCACGCTGCGCGACATGGATTCCGAAGACGCTGACGAACTCTCCGCGAAGGAAGGCGGACTGTCGTTCATCCGCCTTGACGGCAGCATCGGGTGCATGGTGAACGGCGCGGGCCTCGCAATGGCGACGATGGACACGATCAAGCATTTCGGCGGCGAGCCCGCAAACTTTCTCGATGTCGGCGGCAGCTCGAACCCGAAGAAGGTTGTCGCGGCGTTCAAACTGATTCTGAAAGACCCGGATGTGAAGGTCATTCTGATCAACATCTTTGGCGGCATCACGCGGTGCGACGATATTGCGCGGGGCATTCTCGAATCGTTGAACGAGTTCGACGTGAAGGTGCCGATCGTCGTGCGGCTCATCGGCACGAATGAGAAGGAAGGCCGCGCGTTGCTGGAGGGCACAAAACTGACGCCTGCGACGACACTCGAAGAAGGCGCGACATTGGCGGCGAAGTTGGGAGGCAACGCGTGAGCATTCTTATCGATAAAGACACGAAGGTCATCGTGCAGGGCATCACCGGGCGCGACGGCTCGTTTCATACGCAGCAGATGATCGAGTACGGCACGAAGATCGCCGGCGGCGTGACGCCCGGCAAGGGCGGACAGACGGCGTGCGGCGTGCCAGTGTTTAATTCCGTTGCCGAAGCGGTGAAAGCGACGGGGGCGACGGCTTCGGTCATGTATGTTCCGGCGGCGTTTGCGAAGGGAGCGATGCTCGATGCGGCGAACTCGGACATCGAACTGCTCGTCGCGATCACGGAAGGCGTCCCCACGCTGGACGTATTGGAGGCGTACGAAGCGCTGACGGCGAAGGGCATCCGCCTGATCGGACCGAATTGCCCGGGGCTCATTACGCCGGGCGCGTGCAAGATCGGTATCATGCCGGGACAGATTCACAAGCCGGGGCGCATCGGTGTCATCTCGCGCAGCGGGACGCTGACCTATGAAATTGTAAAGGAACTGACGGACTCGGGCCTCGGCGAATCGACGTGCATCGGCATTGGCGGCGATCCGATCATTGGAAGCAAGTTCGTCGATCTGCTTCCGCTCTTCGAGGCGGATAAGGACACGGACGCGGTCGTGCTCGTGGGCGAGATCGGCGGGCAGGACGAGGTGATCGCGGCGGAGTACTTCACGAAGAATATGAAGAAGCCGATCGTCGGCTTTATGGCGGGCCTGACCGCGCCGCCGGGACGCCGCATGGGCCACGCGGGCGCGATTGTCGGCGGCGAGGACGACACGGCGGCGTCGAAGATCGCGAAACTCGAAGCAGCGGGAATCCCGGTCGCGCGGATTATCAGCGACGTCGTGAAGTTGGTGAAGCGGGAACTGAACTAGAGCGTTTCACGGTCGGCTGCACCGCGTGCTCGTGCTCTTGCTTGTCATCGTACTTGATCTTATCGAGTATCGAGTGCGAGTACGATGACGACACACGAGCAGGAGCACGAAACAAACTGTGCTCTCAAACTTGAATTCTTCTAGCCGCACGAAATCTTTAACCACGGAGACACGGAGAATGCAAAACAGATACTCAAGAGTATCTCCGTGTACTCCGTGTCTTCGTGGTTTTCTTTCTTAGATGCAAGCCTGTGTTCTACACGCCGTTGGCGATCTTCGGTGCGAAACGGCCACCGATCCCAAGCCCCGCGTGGGCGAGGTGCTCGTGCGCGTGGCGGCGTGCGGTGTGTGCGGTTCGGACATTCCGCGCGTGTACAAGACGGGTACCTATCGGTTTCCGCTGATTCCGGGACACGAGTTTTCCGGCACGATCGTTTCCGTCGGCGACGGAGTCGACGCGTCGCTGATTGGAACGCGCGCGACGATCTTCCCGCTGATTCCTTGCATGAAGTGCACGATGTGCGCGGCGAACGAATTCGCATTGTGTGCCGACTACGATTACCTGGGATCGCGGTCGAACGGCGCGTTCGCGGAATTCGTTTGCGCGCCCGCGTGGAACGTACTTCCCATTCCGGACACGCTTTCGCTCGAGGAGGCGGCCATGACTGAACCGGCGGCGGTGGCGTTGCATGCGTTGGGTCATGGGGGGGTGAAAGCGGGCGACGTTGTGCTCGTCATGGGCGCGGGGCCGATCGGGCTACTTGTTGCGATGGCGGCGCGCGCCTTCGGCGCCGGGGCGGTGATGCTCGCGGATATCGACGAGCGCAAGTTGGAATTCGCGCGGACGCTTGGATTTGCGCACGTATGCAACCCGCGTATAACGGCGATCGCGGACGCGATGCGTGCACTTGATTGCGCCGGGGCGGACGTCGTTATCGAAGCGTCGGGCAGTTCCGTGGCGTTCGAGCAGTGCATGGCCGCCGCGAGACCGTTCGGGCGCGTGGTGCTGCTTGGCAATCCCGAAGGCGACATGAGCCTGCCGAAAGATGCGTACTGGGCAATCCTGCGCAAACAACTGCGCATCGTTGGTTCGTGGAATTCGTCGTACAACCCCAGCGGGTGCGACGACTGGCATACGGCAATCGAGTTCATGTCGAACGGAAAGTTGGATGTGACGCCGCTCGTCACGCACCGCGTCGGGTTGCCGGAGCTTGCCGGCGCGATGGAGAGAATGCGCGACCGCTCGGAGTTCTCAAACAAGATACTGTACGTTAATTCGATCCGGTAAATGGGTCGTATCACAGCAACGACGACAAGGACCCAAGGGACGCAAATGCACCGCTTGGACGGTTGACACATTTCGATTTGTTCCGTTGGTCGCAAAGCTCTCGTTTCTCTTTTCGACTTCCTCGTAGTCCGCTTGTTTTGCTACACTTTGCGCTCGGCGCGGTGAAATACGGGGGTTGCGGTTTCAGATGACCGATCCAGACGACGACATCGATCGTTCGCCGCGCGAAGGCGCTTTCGACGCGCAGCTTTCTTTCGCGGTGCCGTTTGTCGAGGCGCCATCCCCGATCCAATGGATTGTGAAGCGCGATGGGCGCGAGGCGCCGTTCGAGCAGCGGAAGATTGCCGATGCAATCTTCAATGCGGCCCACGCGATCGGCGGCGAGGATCGGGACCGCGCGGAGAGCCTCGCGTCGGGCGTCACGATTTACCTCGCGAAACGGTTGAACGGCGCGACGCCGACGGTGGACCACGTACACGACGCGGTCGAGCGCGTTTTGATCGAGATGGGCCACGGCCGGACGGCGTTGGCGTATGCGCGCTATCGCGACCAACGCGCGCGCCTGCGCAAACTGCGCAGCGGCGACGTGAGCGCGATTCTCAAAGAACTCGACGAGGCACGGGAACAGCGCGATGCGCTCGAACCGGCCCTTCAACAACCGCTGTTCGTGCGCACGAGCGACGAACGGCTCGCGGGATGGGATCGCGAACGCATCGTGCAGGCACTGGTCCGCGAGGCGCGCTTGCCTGAAGGCGACGCGCGACGTGTCGCGGCGGAGGTGGAGGTGCAGGTTACGCGGGCGGGGCTGACGACGTTGACGGCCGCGCTCGTGCGCGAACTCGTGGACGCGAAACTCGTCGAGCTGGGTCTCGAGCGGTTCCGCGCGCGGCACATGCGGCTAGGCGTGCCGTTGTACGACGCGGAACAGATCGTCTGCACGCCGAACCAGGGGGAAGTGGAAGGGCAACAGGACCCGTCATCGACAGACATCGCACTGGCACGGCGCGTGAAGCGCGAGTTCGCGTTGTCGGCAGTGCATTCGGCTGAAGTCACCGAAGCGCACCTGCGCGGCGATATTCATTTGCACGATCTCTCGCAGGTTGACCGCTTCCACAGCGCGTGGCATTCGCTCGAGTTTGTGAAGCGCTTTGGGCTCGCCATTTTCTCCGGCAGCCGGTATGCGCCGCCGCCGGAGACGGCGGACGCGCTGATCGCGCAAACGTCGCGGTTCAACGCGGCGATGCAGCGGCACTTTGTCGAGGGCACGCGTTGGAGCGCGTTCAACGAATCGTTGTCGCCGCTGCTGCACAGCGCGGCGGACATGGACCGCATCGCGCGGCTCGCGCTGTTCGCGATGATGACGCCGGGGGCGTTGCGGCCGGCGACGATTGAATTCCGATGGGACCAGGCGAACATCGCGTCGTGCATGTTTGCGATGCAGTTCGCGGAGGTCTGGGGCGCGGCGATCGATGAAGGCAGCGCATTGGCCATTCCGTGGATCGCCGTGCGCGTGAACGCCGAAGCGCTGGGTCAGCCCGATTTTCGCGTGTGGCTCGAATCGCTGCTCGAATCGCCGGAGCGCCGCGCACGTGTGACGCTCGCGTTCGATCGCCGGGCGGACACCGCGCCGAACCCGAATTGGCCCGCTCGCGATGCGATTGGCGGGATCGTTACGCTGAATTTGGCGCGTGCGGCGTACGAGGCTGGCAACGAGGACGCGCTCTGCAACTCACTTGCGACGCGCGGGCGTGTGGCGCTCGAAGCGCTCGCGGAGAAGAAGGGATTCCTTGAGCGCTTGTTTGCGTTTGGCGGTATCGGCCCGCTCGCGGCGCTGGCGTTTCGGCATGGGGGCATTGCGTACGCGGACCCGCGGCACGGCCGGTACGTCCTTGGCGTGACCGGTCTCAACGAGTGCGTGCAGCACCTTACGGGCGACGCGCTGTACGGTTCTCCCGAGTCGGCGGCGTGCGCGCAGCGAGTGGTCCTCGCTCTGCGAAATGCGGCAGACGCTTATTCGCCGACAGGCATCGACGTTATCGTGGCCGCGTACGAAGGTGAGGCGTGCGCGCGGCGGTTGGCGCGGCTTGATCTGCAATTGCATACAGACTGCGCCCGGGCCGTAGTCAAACACGATCCGATTACGCGCGACGCGACGTATACGCCGGGTATCGGTACGACGATTTTGCCCAACACGAAAGACAGATTTCGCGAGGAGGGCGCGCTGCACGATTTGGCGGGCCCCCATGTTCTGGCGCCGGTGCGCGTGGAATCCTCCGGTATGGCAACGGCGGAGTTGATGAGTACTATCGAGTTTGCGTTCGCTCAAACGCAGTGCTCTGCAGTGCAGTTCGTGTGCGAACGCAGGCAGATGGATTTCGATTCACTGTAGCGCGGCGTCCGGCGTCATCGCGATGCCGTATGGCTCGATCTCGAGCGGTTTTTCCACGCCGGGAATCGATACCGTTATCGGATTGTCGCTGAAGTTGAGGACGGCGAATGCGCCGGTCGCGAGCACGCTGACATAGACCTCGTCGGAGTGCTCCGTGTTGAGCATGGCGTGTGTGCGCCGGTCGAGGTTGGGCATCGACTTCAATGCGTTTGCGACGCCGCGCGCGAGGCGTTGGGGCGGCTCGCGGTCGTCGGGCACGAACACGACATTCCCGTTGCCGAAATCTCCGGTCATCCAGGCGTCCCACACGTTCGTATCGCCTTCGACGGTCATGACGGGGGCGCCACGCCAATCGGAGCAGATGAGCGTGCCGCCGCCGCGCACCCATTGGTCGATGGCGTTGAGCGCGTTCGCCTCGACGACGAAGTTCCAGGGAACGATCAACGCTTTGTAACGCGGGAGCGCACCGTCGAGGATCATGCGCTCGCTGCAGAAGTCGAAATCGAACAGCGGGCGGAACGCGGCGATTCGCGTGTTGAACGTGAACGCGTAGAGGTTGCGGAACACGCTGTCATCGAGCTTGCTCATCGTGTCGGGGTAGAGCGCGGCGATCTCGATGAGCGGTTCTGCGCGGCGGTCGAGCAGTGGCGCGTACTTCAGCCAGCGATCGATCGCCTGATCGTTGTTCACGAGATTGCCGTGGTAATAGAAGAGGTGCTGGCCGTTGTTCACGAGGATGTTGAACAGGCGGCCCATCACGCCGCGCGCGGAACCAAACCCCGCGGGTTCCGCGCCGAAGGGTACGTCGTAGAACCGCGCCGCGGAGGTGGGCATGCGCGTGGCGTAGAACGTCTGCACGTAGCTGTCCACTTCATTGGTCGATCGGATGCCGCCCTTGATTTTCGCCATGCTCGCGGTTTGATCGGTGAAGTCCGTGCCCGACTCGACGAAGCCCCATCCGCCGGACGATTGATAGATCGGTTTGTCGGGCATGGCCTCGCGGGCCCAGACGGCCCAGCGTTCGCACCAATCCGTCATCGCGCCGAGGTACCAATCGACGAAATCTTTGCGTTGGCGGCGGCTTTCAGCGAATTGCGGGATGAAAGGTTTGACGTCGGAAAAGGACGCAAAGGACTGAAGGGAACCAAAAGGCGGTTTCCACGCCACATTCAACGCTTCGATTGTTGGGTATTTCGCTTTTAGGAAGTCTTGGAAATGCGCGGCAGCAAAATCGTCGCCGGCCCACCAGCCGATGTGGATGTGTTCCTTCTCGCCGGCGAAGCCCAGGTTTCCGCCCGCGGGATACTGCGATTCGCCGTAGTTGCCGCTGGGGCCGAGGCGAATACCCAGCAGCGCATCCGTGTCGCCGTAGTGTTCGCCGAATTTCTTTAGAAACGTTTGCGCATATGGCGTGTGCACTTCCGTGAAGATGGTCTGAATGTTGTTGGACTTGTTGTGTTCGAGGCATTTGAACCCGATATTCTCGGGCGAATCGTGGTACCAGGCGGGGATCGTGTATGCCGACCCCGTCACAACCAGGGGGAACCATTTCAATCCATGTTTCGCGGCGTTCGCGGCGAATTGATCGTAGAAGCTCCAGTCCCACTTTCCCTTTTCGCGCTCGATGGCCGACCACTTGACGTAGACCTCGACCGCATTAAACCCGAGCGCGCGCATCATCGGGCAGAGTTCGTCCATCTGCGCGGGTAGTCCCGGTATGTTCGGGATCGCGGTCGCGTCCGTACTGAGACTGACGACCAATTGCATCGGGTTCTTCAACGTGAACTGCGGGTTTGGCAATTGCGGGATTTCGCGGCGCGCCTGCTCGATAGCGTCCGCGGGCCGGTCCGTCGTGAGCGTCACGCGGAGGAGCGACTTCACGCCTTCGATCTGGATATCGCCGCCGTTGCGTTGACGATGTTGAAACGTGGGCGCGACAAGCCGGAACACCGCATGCCGCAATTGACCCGTGCCCGTGGCGGTATATCCGGCCAATGCCGTCGCGTTTGCGTACGCGGCCGGGCGGTACACGTTTGGCTTAGCGGGATCGCTGTCCCGGTCATACCGAACCGCAACCTGCGCAATGTTCCAGTCGAGGTGCTCGATGATCAGATACGCGTCGTTGCCGCCGCGCGGAAATGATTGCGGCACGCGCAGGCGTATGCCATCGCGCTCGAAGTAGTCGGAGTTCTCGATTGGCGCGAGCACCGAGCCACCGTCCGACGTTTGGCGCATGACGGGAACGTCATCCACGAGCTTCAATTCGTTCGACTCTCTATTGGCGTCGAATTGGATTGTCTCCGCGCGCGCGACCGGATGGATCGCAGTCGCGAGAGCTATTGTCGCGACTGACGCGAACGCTCGTAGGAAATGCCGGTGATACGTTATGTCCATGGAATTTGCCCCTCCCCCGAAAAAGTGCGCATAGAATACCGAAACAGCGGGGCTTAACGACAGCGACGAGGGTGGGACGCCGGCTCGAATCCCGGCGCGGTTGAACGCTATAATGAGACGTTTTTCGTATCCAACCTTTTCTCAGCGGGAGCCAACGCACCATGAAGACGAAGTCCGGCAGCGGCAACGGCCGCAAGTCCCTCCATCGCGTGTATTCTTCGCAGATCACCGAATCCGTCGAGCGCGCGCCGAGCCGCGCAATGCTGCACGCGGTAGGGTTTTCGGACAAGGACTTCAAGAAGTCGCAGGTGGGCATTGCGTCGACGTGGAGCATGGTGACGCCGTGCAACATGCACATCAACAAGCTGGCGGCGATGGCGGCGGAAGGGGTCAATGCGGCGGGCGGCAAGGCGGTCGAGTTCAATACGATTACAATCTCCGATGGCATCTCGATGGGCACCGAGGGCATGAAGTATTCGCTGGTGTCGCGCGAGGTGATCGCGGATTCGATCGAGACTGTCGCGGGCTGCGAGTGGTTCGACGGCCTCGTCACCATCGGTGGATGCGATAAGAACATGCCGGGGTGCATCATCGCGATGGCGCGGCTTAATCGTCCGTCGGTGTTTGTTTACGGCGGCACGATCATGCCCGGCAAAGTGCAGGGCAAGGATGTGGATATCGTATCCGTGTTCGAAGCCGTGGGCGCGCACGCGCGCGGCGATATCGGCGACAAGCAGTTGAAGGAGATTGAGGCGAAGTCAATCCCCGGACCGGGTTCCTGCGGGGGTATGTACACCGCGAACACGATGGGGTCCGCGATTGAAGCGCTGGGCATGAGCTTGCCGAACAGTTCCGCGCAGGCGGCCATTTCCGAAGAAAAAGCTCGCGACTGCCGCAACGCGGGCGCTGCGGTGCTCGATCTCATCAAGCGCGGAATCCGCCCGAGCGACATCATGACGAAAGAGGCGTTCGAGAATGCGATCGCGGTAGTCACCGCGCTCGGCGGATCGACGAACGCTGTGCTTCACCTGATAGCGATGGCGCATGCGATTGGCGTGAAGTTGACGCTCGAGGACTTTACGCGCGTAGGCAAGCGCACGCCCGTGCTCGCGGACCTCAAGCCGAGCGGCACGTATGTAATGGCGCGGTTCGTCGAAATTGGCGGACTGCTGCCGCTAATGAAGACGATGCTCGACGCGGGCCTGCTCCACGGCGATTGCCTCACCGTTACCGGCAAGACGATCAAACAAAACCTTGCGGGTGTGAAGCCGTACCCGAAGGGACAGACCGTCGTGCGGCCGCTGTCCGATCCGATCAAAAAAGATGGCCACCTCGTTATCCTCTACGGCAATCTCGCCCCGAAGGGCGCCGTCGCGAAAATATCCGGCAAAGAAGGATTGAAGTTTACCGGCAAGGCGCGCGTGTTCAACAGCGAAGAGACGGCGCTGAAGGCGATTCTCGACGGTACGGTGAAGAAGGGCGATGTGATCGTGATCCGTTACGAAGGTCCGAAAGGCGGACCGGGCATGCGCGAGATGCTCGCCCCGACGTCTGCAGTCATGGGCAAGGGCCTTGGCAAAGATGTCGCCTTGATCACGGATGGACGGTTCTCCGGCGGAAGCCACGGGTTTGTCGTCGGTCACATCACGCCCGAGGCGCAGGTTGGCGGGCCGATAGCGATTATCAAGAATGGCGATCCCATCACCATCGACGCGCAGAAGCGCACGCTTAACCTCGACGTTCCGAAAGCGGAGATTGACAAACGCCTTAAGGCGTGGAAGGCGCCTAAACCGCGTTACACCCGCGGCGTTCTCGCGAAATACGCGAGTGAAGTGAACACCGCATCCGAGGGCGCGGTAACCGATGCGATGTTGACGCTCGCGTAGCCGACCCGCGGACCGCCCGGCGCAAGCATGAGCGGCGGTGAACACCCGTTCCCCGCCTCCGACTACTTCCTGATCAGCCAGACCTCAGGCACCTGTACGGCGCGGCCGGAGACGAGTTGCCATTCGAGTTCGAGGGCGCCGTCGGCGGTCGCCTCTGCGGGGATGTCGAATTCCACCGGCCAGATGGGTTCGGGTTGTTGCATCGGTTTGTGGATTTCGTGTTTGCCGTCGGCGACAAGGCGCAACTCGGGATTGTACCGGCTGTGATACGTCACGCGGACTTTGTATGCGGCTTTTGTGTCCAGCTTCTCGTACTTCATCTTGAGCGACGTGGTGCCGCCAGCTTCGACGTAGTCCATCCACGAATACTTCAATGGCGCGATTTCCTTGGTCTGGTTGTCCATGACGCGGAAGAAGGCATCGAGCGGGGATTCTACAAAGCCCGGATCGTCTTCATACGGCGCCCAACCCACGACGTGGGGTTCGCGTCCAATGTGGCCGAGATCGTCGTAGAACCCGCCGGGGCCGGGATTTTCCCAGTCTACGATCGTGTCAATCATCGCCAATTGTTTCGTTTTGTCCGGTTCGCTCAGAATTTTTTTGAACTGTACCTCAAGCCAGAGGCGATCGTTCAGTGGCATGTCCACCTTGTCGAGCATCGCGCCGCGTTCGGGATTGCGCGCGAAGTACGGCGCATCCACGCTGAGTTGGTAGCCGATGCTCTCGTGCATTTGCGGGCCAAGCGCGAACATGAGTTCACGCGTTTTCGCGCCGGCGGTATCCGAATCGGCTTTGGCCAACGCCGCGCGCGCATTGTTGATCGAAGTCTCAACGCCGTCTGAAGCCGCCCGTATCAATGCGGCGTACGCTTCTTTCTCGTATTGTTGCTCAGCGATTCCGCGCTCGCGGACGTGGGCGTCGAACGCGGCGCGGCACAGGTACATCTGGTAGCGCCAATTCTTGGCGAGCCGGCCGTCTGTGCGCGCGCCGATTTCCTTCCACAACTCGAGGGTCTTTTCGATGCCCTTGTTTTCGAGCGGCGAACCGCGCCAGTTCTCTTCAAGTAGGCGCAGGGCCCTCGCGACGTCCGCGGCGACGTCGCGGCCGAAGAACACGCACCCATAGTCGTGGAGTACATCGTCGACACTGGCGTTCGGGTCCCACGCGAGCGAACTCCACAGCATCTTGTTCAGGTCGTCGTTGTTGCCGTCGGAATAGGCGACAAACCCGTCGGAGCCTTCCGAGGTTGCCTTGAAGATAATCGCTTCGTCCACGGGCCGTGGGTTCGGCGGTTCGCGATCGAGCGTTTGCGAGAAGAGCCGGTGCCAATTCGGCACGGGAAACTGGCAGCGCAGGCTGTGCGTAATGTCGGGGTAGGTGCGAATCAGATACTGCTTCGGCAGGCGCCGGCGCGTTTCTATGACTGTGCCGGGGCTGCGCGGCCCATAAACGAGCCCGCGAATCTTCTTCGGCTGGTTCTTGGAAAGGTAGTCGGTGAAAATGTCGCCGACATCCGGACCGAAGCGAAACTTTTGGTTTGACACCCACACGTTGGCGTGCGGGAACTTTGCGTGAAGCACGTCGGCCATGCGCTCGAGCCAGGGAAACAGGTCTGCCGGCTCGGTGTGGCCGGGGTCGCCGCCGGGGACCATGATGTGAGTGATCTCCGCGGCGGCATCGAAAAACTTCGCGCGGTCGTCAAGCTCTTTTTGGGCGACTTGCGGGTCGCGGACGTCACCTTCGAGCGGCATCCAGAACCAGACGTCCATGCCGTATTTTTTCAGCAGCTTCGTCAGGTCGACGTTCATGTCCCACTGCCTGCGCGCCATGACCTTGCCTTCCACGAACTTCGGGTCGAGCGAGGTGATGAGTTCGACCGAGTTCGTGCCGAAAATGATGAGATCGCGGATGTATTGTTCGTAGGTTTCGACGGACCACGCGTCGTACGTGTTCGCCGTTTCGCGGTAGCCCATCTGATGACCGCGCACGCGCTGCGCCGGGGCAGACGTAACGTTGACCGTATCGGACAACGAAATCTGGCCCGGACCCAGATCGAGCAGACGGATCAGTTTGCCGACGCCAAACAACACGCCGCGCGGATCGTGGCCCAGCACGTAGACAGTGGACGATCCGGCGTTGGCGTAAATCGCGTATGCGTCCGCCTGCGCGCGCAACGATACGACGGGGATGTCGATGGGTACTGCAGGCTGCTTCTCGCGCACGCACAGTACAATGGTGGTTTGGCCTGGCACGAGGTTCGCGACCGGCTTCAGGCGGGTGCCGGAACGCGCTTCGACTTCGTCTTGCAGCATGTCCGCGGCGGCAGCCACGACGGGGTCGGAAGAAGCGTTGAGCACGGCAGCGTTAGACAGGTCCAACGCCGCGACGCGCGCCGACGACGCAATGGCAAGTATTAGGAGAACGGACACATGATTGCAGCGCATTACGACTCTCCCCCTTTCGGGCGTTCGCCCATGAACTCACGGAGTGGGCACGCGCCCGCACACACCAATCCAAACCGAAGCACCGGATTCGCCGATATAAAAGGGAAGAATGGTCGGGGCGACTGGATTCGAACCAGCGGCCCCCTGCTCCCAAAGCAGGTGCGCTACCGGACTGCGCTACGCCCCGACGTTCGCCGCGTACTTTACCACAGGAATGCGCACCAGACGAACTCGAAATCCGGTCACAGGGTTTGACATACCCCCCATCGCTTGCTAAACTATCTATTCGACGAATATGACGCGGGGTGGAGCAGTCTGGTAGCTCGTTGGGCTCATAACCCAAAGGTCGTAGGTTCGAATCCTACCCCCGCTACCATTTTAGTATCAGGGACTTACGGTGATCTGTGAGTCCCTTATTTTTGGCTGTCTGTATCTCGCTTTGCTACTTGTTATGAAATCCTCCGTCTCATTGTCTCTCTCCCTTCTACGCGGTAGAATCTTCTCTTGGATTTCGGTTCCCGCCAAATCCCTCTAACTTGATCGCTTTTCCCAGACAGAACGCATTACTTCGGCGTTGCCTTCCTATCTAATCGCAAAGCGGATGAATTCGACGCCAGATATCAGTCTGTGCCGTCTTCTTGACCTTTGCTCATTCGCTGGGCTACACACCCAGAGGTTGCCGGTCTTGGTGACTACTAGTTCCGAAGCCAGGTCCTCTTTCTTCTGAAAGTATCCCCGCCGGCTCTGACGGGGGATATTCACTTGGTAAGCGGAGCCGGCCGCGCGGTCTGTTCCTTGGACGGGAATCGTAAATCAATTCAAGTTTGAGTATGGCGCCTGTTTCGTGCTCGTCATCGTAATCAATTCTTTCGAGTATCGTGTGCCAGTACGATGGCGACTCACGAACACGATCACGCGAACAGGTACAGCCATTCTTGAACTGCTTTAGCTGAATTCGGTCACGCCCGGCTGGGGTGGCGGCGTGAGATCAATCTTGGTGTCCCAGTCGAGGTGGTCGGGGACGAGTTTTTGCTGCGAATTCAGAGCCTGCTCCCAGGTGATTTCCTGGCCGGTGTAGGCCGCCATGCGGCCCATGAGCGCCATGAGGCTCGTGTGGGCCATGCGCTGTCCGTCGTTGATCGGACTCCCGGCGCGGATCGAGGCGAAGAATTCATCTTGCTCCTTCTGGTGCATGCGGTCTCGCTCGCCGCTGAAGGTCCAGGGGTTCGCGCCGGTGATGACCGGAACCGACCCTCTTCCGATTGTGCAGACGCCGTCTGAGCCGATGATGTAGTCGGCGTTTTCATTGTGGCAGCCGTCCTGCGCGCGCACGCCGAGGAAGCCGCGCACGCCGTCGCTGTATTCATAGGTGATCTGGCAGTGGTCAAAGGTGTTGCCCTCCCCTGGGAACTGCCGGCCGCCGACACCGACCGCTTTAATTGGCATCACGTCATCCATCCACCAAGCCATCTTGTCCGCGCTGTGCCCGCCGGACAGCCCGATGCAGAGGTCGCCGCCGAGCCAAAGAAAGTCCGCCCAGTCGCGAATCTGCCATTCGAGGTCGGTCCACTCCGGACGGCGCTCGCCGCCGTAGTGCTTGTTGAAGCTCTCCCGGTAGTAGGTGGCGTACACGGCACGCACGTTTCCAATGGCTCCCGCTTTGATTTGTTCTTTCACGGCGCGGGCGGAGTTGTCGTAGCGCCAGCAGAAACCCGAAAGGATGCCGAGTCCCTTCTCTTTCGCTACCAAGGAAGAATCGAGGAAGGAACGGATGCCGGGGGCATCCACGGCCGCAATGCACTCCGCAAAGGCGTGCTTCCCGGCCTCAATAGCGGCCTTGAGGTGCAGCGGACGAAATGCGGGCGGCGTGGCGAGCAGGACAACGTCCACATCGCCGGCGATGACGTCTTGATACGCGTCGAAGCCAAGAAAACAGCGGCCCTTGTCCACTTTTATGCGGTCCGGCGCGTGTTTGCGCAGCGTTTCCAAACTGGAGGTGAGCCGATCTTCGAAAACATCGCCCATCGCAACGACGGCGGTGTTCGCGTCGGCATTGAGCGCCTCAATGGCCGCGCCCGTGCCGCGGTTGCCGCAGCCGATCAGCCCAATGCGCAGCGTTTGTGTGTTTGGCGCGGCGGAAAGGATCGCCGGAAAGGCCAGACCGCTTACCAGCGGGCCAACGGCGGCTTGCTTCATGAAGTCTCGGCGGTTGGATACCTGGGGGCGTAGGTTCATGGGTTCAGGGCTCCGTGGTTAGAGTGTCCGAGGGTTCCGCAAGAAATTTGTCATAGAGAGCAAGCGGCTGCGACATCTGTTCGTCCAACGGCGTGAGGACGAGCCGCACCTGCGCGGTGCGCAGGTCGCCGGGCACGAGATCATCGCCGAAGACGAGGAAATCCACCGCGCTATAGGTCGTCGCACGGTCCTCTATGCGGGGCGTGTAGTAGCGGGCGCTAATGGCGGAGCAGGCGGCGCGTTTCATCATCAGCACGGCAGCGTGCTTCTTTTCCGTGTCGGTCATGAAGGTGACCGGATGCGCGTAATGCCGCATAGGAAAGAAGGGAGCGACATTCGCGCCCAACTCGCTGCGGTCCCAGCGCCCGTCGAGTGGACGGCGTGCTGCGTGCGCATCGCGGGGAAACACAAGTGAGCACCCTCGATACACCTCACTGAATCCCGGAACCACGAGGTCGGCCTCCGGCGTTTTCCCGTCAATCATTCGGCGCAACAGGTAGACATGCGGGACCATCGCTTGGTCGAAGTAGTTCGGCAGCAGCAGCTCGTAGCCCGCATAGGTTCCCTTCACCCGCAGCGTTAGGTGCAGATCGATCGTGTCAGGGCCGCTCACCGCGTAGCGCGCGGTAATCTCGCCCTGATGGTTCTCGGTCGCCGGCCAAAAAATTTCCACGGTCGTGTCGGTGGATTTCACCTCGCGCGACGTCAGGCGCGGCGTGCCCATACCGAGATTCACGGCCATTAGCTTGAAAAGGTTCAGCACGGAATAACGCGAATCGTTGATCAGCTTCCCCGATCGCTTGTCGAAGAGACCGGCCACCCCGTGGTACGGCCCTTCGGTGACGATGCTGCCTGACATCAGCGGCGTGTCGAAGTCGAATGCGCCGGTCTCGGCATTCTTAGTGAGTCGGGCCGGCTGAGTCCCTTCTTGCGGAGAAGGCGTCGCATCATCGGCATTGACCAGACCTGGCGCGTTCAACCCGAGCAGACTCACGCCCCCAATGCGCAGCAACTCGCGCCGGCTCACGAGCGGCCCGCCGCCGTGTTTGAAGCGGGTTACTGGTCTGAACAGGTTCACTGGACGGCCTCCAGCCGTTGTACGGTGTCCCAAATGACTTCGCGATCCGCGGTGTCGTATCCGTGAATCAGTCCGTCTCGCATGCGCGAAACGGCGAACCATGGAATCTGCTGGAAATCATCCCGAAATTCTGAAGTGAGGCGCTTCGCGGCGTCGGCGCTGGCCATTATCCGGTGTTGGGCAGCGAAGTGCAATGCCCTGAAGGCATCCTCCGGGTTTCCCAAGCTAACTGGAATCGTGATACCTCTCCATATATGCACGCAACCAATCAGGGACCGCAATTCGAGATGATGGTATCAAGGCCTGCAACCATTATAACTAAATGCGCTCCGCCGGTTCCTGGCCATTTCACGGTGAGTATACCTGCCAGAAGTCGTCCCAGATAGTTCATGCACTGTTCGAACTGATCACCTCCACGATGGGGGTATCGAATACCCGGCTATTTGTGGATACGCCTCGCCGGAACGGTGGTACTGAATTTGGGATTTCGTTTCGGTCTTCCCAAGTCGTCAGTTTCATGCGAAGTCAAGCGTATCCACGGATGTCAGTATCGTCCGCTTTGTCTGCCACTAGAAGTTGATTCAATCCGCTTCACAGCATCAGCGGCATAGTGGGCATTGCCGTTTCAGCAACTCGTCCCCTCCCCGGCGAACGCCCCTGAGAAGGCGCGCTTCCACTCTCCGTTCGAACGTCGAACACATTCTGGATAAAATGGGGATGATCCACGGGTTCAAAATCGCAATACGGTTCTCTTCAGAGGCGAAACTAACACAAAGATGGCGCGGGGGTTATTCATGGAGAAATCTCTTCGTAAACGGCGAAAAGTCAAGAAGACGGCCCAAAAGACCTCGCCCACGCGAAAACCGGAGCACCTGTCGGTCGACGAATGGCAACGGACCTTGCGTCGCGAGTACGGGCGCGCGCAATCGTTTCGAGTGAAGAATGTGGGACAAGAGCCGGTATATTCCGAGTTCGCGGTCACAAACCCTGCGAGCGGACGCACGTATCGCGTCGCGATTCGTGGACGAGACCCGGGCCTCAACTTCTGCTCGTGTCCGGATTTCTCCGTCAATACGCTTGGAACGTGCAAACACATCGAGTGGCTAATCGCCATGCTCATGCGCAAGCACGGCGCAAAAAAGGCATTTGCCGGCGCGTTCAGACCGGCGTACACGGAAGTCTTTCTGGAATACGGAGCGCAGCGGCGTGTGCGCTTTCAACCAGGAACAGATTGCCCCAGCGCCCTGCTGAAAGCAGCGGAGCGGTATTTCGACCCCGGCGGGTATTTGCATCCGGGTTCCCACAAAACGTTTGACACGTTCGTTCGCGCGTCGCGAAGTTCCGAAGCCGACGTGCGGATATACGATGACGCCATCGACTTCGTCGCGAGGCTGCGCGACGACGAATGCCGTCGCGAAGCGATCGCAGAAAAGTTCGACGGACCCGCGGGGATCAAAGCCTTGAACGCGATACTCAAGGTAAAGCTGTATCCTTACCAGCGTGAGGGCGCGCTTTTCGCGGCCAAAGCGGGGCGTTGCCTTATCGCCGACGATATGGGGCTGGGAAAGACGATTCAATCGATCGCGGCCGTAGAAATACTGGCCCGGACTACAGGAATCGAACGGGTGCTCGTTGTGTGCCCCACCGCGCTCAAGTACCAATGGAAACAAGAGATTGAGCGCTTCACGGCACGATTTGCGACAGTGCTTGAAGGATTCAAGCTCGATCGCGAGAAGCAGTATGCATCCGAGAGTTTCTATAAGATCACCAATTACGAGACCGTCCACCGTGACCTCGACATCATCAACGGGTGGCATCCCGATCTGGTCCTTCTTGACGAAGCGCAACGGATCAAGAACTGGGAAACGCGCCGGGCTAAGAGCATAAAGCAGATAGACTCGACGCATGCCATCGTGCTGACCGGTACGCCGCTCGAAAACAGGCTCGCCGAACTGCACTCGATCATGGAATTCGTCGATCGGTTTCATTTGGGGCCCCTGTTTCGCTTTCTCGATGAACATCAACACACGGATCCAGACGGCAGGGTAATCGGATACAAGCATCTCGATCGGATCAAGACGAGCCTCTCGCCGGTGCTGCTGCGGCGGCACAAACGAGACGTGCTTCAGGAACTGCCTGAACGCACGGACAAACACCTCTTCGTCGAAATGACCGCCGCGCAGAGGGCAATTCACGAAGAGTTTCGCGAGGTAGTCGCCAAAATCATTGCGAAATGGCGGCGTCGCGGGTTTCTTTCCGACGAGGACCAGCGGCGGCTGATGGTAGCTTTGCAGTACATGCGCATGGCCTGCAACAGCACCTATCTCATCGACAAGACCAGCGATGAAGGCCCGAAAATGGATGAATGCTGCATATTGCTCGACGATATTCTGGCTATTCCCGAAAACAAGGCCGTCATCTTCAGTCAATGGATAGGGACCCATGAACTCTTAATCCGACGCTTTGAGGCAGAGGACCGGTCCTATGCCTTCTACCATGGCTCGCTCGATGGGAAGGCCAGAAAGAAGACCCTCGACGACTTCAAACGCAATGGAAAATGCCGCATCCTTTTGTGCACCGAAACGGGCGGCGTCGGGCTAAACCTTCAGGAAGCCTCTGTCGTCATCAACATGGATCAGCCTTGGAATCCCGCGGTGCTCGAACAGCGCATTGGCCGCGTGCATCGCCTCGGCCAACACCGCAATGTGCAGGTCTACCACTTCGTTTCGCGCGGCACCATCGAGCATGGAATGCTTGGTGTGCTCAAGTTCAAGTCGTCGCTCTCAGAAGGCGTACTCGACGGCGGCGAGAGCGAGATTTTCCTGGGCGGCACGAAGATGAAGCAATTCATGGAATCTGTCGAAAAGGTGGCGGAGTCGATTCCACTGCACGTGCCGACCGTCGAGGAAACGAGCGACGCTATCGCGGCGCAGGAATCCGCGGTGCCTGTTACTGGCGAACCCGCGACGGATGACGCCCCGGCCGGGCGCGCACCGCAACAACCTTGGGACGAGCTACTCGCAGCCGGCCTCGACCTTCTCGGAAAACTCGGTCAAGTCATGCAGCCATCAAGTACGGCGCGAACCGCCGCATCGCCAATGGCAGGCTTGATTGCGCGCAACGAGCAAACGGGCGCGGCGGAGCTTCGCATACCTTTACCCGATGCGGAGACCGCGGTACGCGTGTCGTCGCTGCTTGAAGGCTTGGCGAACGTGCTTCGGGCCAGTGCACAAGTAAGGAAATAAACGCCGGTTCTCATATAGACCGAAGACCTGCGCGACGTCTTCGGGCCGGTCTGCCATATCCAAGGCGATTCCACGGCTGGATCGGATAAGGCCATCTTTGGTCACCGGCCCGTGATTCGGTCCGTAAGGTTGTCGAGGGTCAGGAAGTGCACCCTTGCTTCACCATATTCCTTTGTAAAGGCTGGCTTAGCGTCGTGGGCCGTTACCAGTAGTGTCGCCTTTGGATAATGGCGCGCGAAAACGAGCATGTTTCGCGGGTCAAAATCGCGTGACGACCACTTGCACTCGATCGCGACTGGAGGTTTTCCTCGTGGCGTCCAAACCAGGTCTATCTCATGACCCTGCTTGTCGCGCCAGTAGCGCAGGTTCGTTGCTTGGAGATGCGCTGTCAGTTCGTTGAGCACATAGTGTTCCCAAAGGTGACCCAGATCGTCAGGGCGAAGAGTGGTCCAGCCGCGGTACGCGCAGACAAATCCAGTATCGAATCCATACACTTTCGGCGCAGCAACGATTTCGTTGGCACGGCGAGTACTAAATGGCCGAAGCACGAGGGCTACAGAAGTCGCCTCGAGTACTGCCAAATAGTTTGTGATTGTCGCACGGCTAACTTCACACGGCTTCGCGAATCGGGTGGCTTCGAAAATACCACCGCTCTGGACCAACAGCAATTCCACAAATCGCTGGAAAGAGGCGCGGCGCTCCAGGCGAAAGAGTTCTTGAATGTCCTTCGCCCAATACGCATCCATCCATTCCTGGAAATCGCGCTCGGGTAATTCCTTGGAAAGAAAGAATGGAGGTAGACCGCCGTGCAGCATCCGGTGACGGACATCGGAGCGATTAAAGTCGACGAGGTCAGCATTAATCATCGGCGTTAGCCACAGTTCGGTTTTGCGGCCGGCGAGGGTATCGCGAAAGCGGCTGCTCGCTCCCAACGTTGAGGAGCCGGTAGCCAGGACGTGGATGTCGGGAAAATGATCCGCGGCGATCTTTAATAGTTCCGAAGGATTCTGCAACCGATGGATTTCGTCGAGGACCACTCGCTTCTTGCGCAATCCCTTCAAGAAAGCTTCGGGGTCTTCCATGGCGATTCGGACCCGTGGGAGTTCGCAGTCAAAGTATTCGATGTTGTCCAGCGATTGCGCTAAGAATGTTTTGCCCGCGCGACGGACACCGCGCAACCAAAGGATGGATCGGTGTCGCCACTGTTTCTCGATGTGCTTAATCCAAAAGTGACGCTTTACCATACGGTGATATATTAGCGTCTAGCATGACTATGTGCAAACCTATCTCTTTTTGGTTTTCACTCACGTACCCGCCGATCTCGGCACAACGACCGTCGGCATCAACTGGGCCGCCGCCGCCGTTCATATGATCGGTCGCGCGGTGGCCCGGATGCTCCACGGCAGGTGGCTCGTTTTCCTGGGCGAACATGGTTATCGAGGGGGAAACGGCGAGGACACAGAGGGGTCATCTGCCGACCCCCGTATTAATCGCGGCCTTTCTGACGGCCCGGCTTACTGCGCGGGCGACCCTTTTGTCGAAAACGCTGGGCACGATGAGTTCTTCGAAGAGGTCTTCTTCGGGAATGATCGACGCGATGGCGTGCGCGGCGGCGAGCTTCATTTCCTCGTTGATTCCGGTGGCGCGCGCTTCCAACGCGCCTTTGAAGATTCCCGGGAACGCGAGCACGTTGTTGATCTGATTGGGATAATCGGAACGGCCGGTCGCGATAATCCGTGCGTACGGCGCGGCCTCTTCGGGCAGGATTTCCGGCGTGGGGTTCGCCAACGCAAAGACGATCGGCTTTTTCGCCATCCGCTTGAGCGCCTCGAGTGGGAACAAGCCGGGTCCGGAAAGGCCAAGAAACATGTGGCGCCCGTTCGCGACGTCAACGATGCCGCCGCGGACGCGATCGGGATTTGTGTGGTCCGCGAACCATTCTTTGGCGGGCGTCATGTTGCCGGTGCGGCCGTGGTAAATTGCGCCGTTGCGATCGACGCCCACGATGTCCTTCACACCGAAGTTCAGCATCATTTTCGCGCAAGCCATGCCGGCGGCGCCGACGCCTGAGATGACGACGCGGAGTTCTTCCGGGCGCATGTCGATGAGTTTCAGTGCGTTGATCAGCGCGGCGAGGACCACAACGGCGGTGCCATGCTGGTCGTCGTGGAACACGGGGATTCTCAATCGGCCCTTCAACTTTTCCTCGATCTCGAAACACCGCGGCGCCGATATGTCTTCGAGGTTGATTCCACCAAAGCCCGGCGCAATCAGCTCGACCGTCCGCACGATCTCGTCGACGTCTTTGGTCGCCAGGCAGATTGGCCAGGCGTCGATATCGCCGAATTCTTTGAACAACATCGCCTTGCCTTCCATCACCGGCAGGGCTGCTTCCGGCCCGATATCGCCGAGACCGAGCACGGCGGTGCCATCGGTGACGACTGCGACGGAGTTGCCCTTGATCGTGAGTCCGTTCACGCGCTCGGGATGCTGGTGGATCATGGTGCAGACGCGCGCGACACCCGGCGTGTAGACGATCGACAGATCGTCCCGTGTGCGCACCGGCAGGCGATTCTGGATTTCGATCTTGCCCCCCTGGTGGCTTCGGAAAACGCGGTCCCACCAGCGCAGGACTTTTATGCGCTTCAATTTTCTCAGCGCGTGCAGAATTTCTTGAAGATGGTCTTCGTCGCGCGCGAGCACGGTTAAGTCCCGGATTGTGCTGGCGCGCGAACCCTCGACAAGATCGATCGCGTCCATCTGCCCGCCCTTGTCGCCGATGGCGGACAGTACTTTGGCGAGGCTGCCGGGCTTATTCTCGATGGATACGCGGACGGTCGCGGAATAGCTTGCCGTCGTGTGTGCGGTGTTCTCGTCCATGGCGTTTTACCCCCCAACCGAAGCCACGGCGGATGTCATGAACCGACCGCCGCCAGGGCTGTCGGACTACTTGATTCGCCCCACCAAGCGCAGCAGCCCATCCAGGATGGTTAACGGATGCGGCGGGCAGCCCGGGATATACAAATCGATCGGCAATAAACGATCCGCGCCGTCGTTTACAGCGTGGCTGCCGCGGTACGGCCCGCCGCTAATCGCACACGCGCCAAGCGCAATGACGATCTTCGGTTTCGGGACTGCCGCGTAGGTCTCCATTAGTGCGTGTTCCATATTCTTGGTGACCGGGCCCGTCACGAGCAGGCCGTCCGCGTGACGCGGCGACGCGACAAACTGGATGCCGAAACGCGAAAGGTCCCAACCGACGGTGTTCAATACGTTGGTATCCAAATCGCACCCGTTGCAGCTTCCGGCGCACACTTCGCGCAGGCGCAGGGCGCGGCCCAGCACGCGGAACAGTTCGTCGCCCATGCGCTGCGCCAGTTCGAGGCCGGGCCCATCCAACACAAGTTGGCCGCGCGTGTTCACGGCCATGCGATAGTCTTGCGTGTATGCGATGGCCCCTTCCGGACATGCCTCGACGCACGCCGTGCAAAACACGCACTTTCCCAAATCCAACGATAGATTGTCCGTGACGTCAATTGCTTCCGTTGGGCATGCATCGGCGCACGCGCGGCACCCGTCGATGCACTTGGACGCATCGACTGCGGGCCGGCCGCGGAACCGCTCCGGAAGGGATGGGACCTGATCAGGGAACGCCATCGTACGATGGCCCTGTTTCATTCTAGTTCGGATGATGTCGAGCATCTGTAGTTTGCCTTACGTCAACGCCGCGTATTCGCTTCTGTCACAGATCGTGCCCCGCATAGCTCAAGTTGAAACTTTTGTTGCACAACGGGAAATCGGAGATGGGCGTCCCGCGCATGGCGAGGGCCAATCCGAACCAGTTGTGAATGGACGGGTCTTTGACTTTTACGAAATCCAGGTCGCCCGCTGCGTTCGTGAAAGCCACGTGCATAGCCTCGCCGCGCCACGTCTCGCACATTGCGATCGCAAGTGCGTTTGGCCTGAACGTGCGCATGGGCGCGAAGGTGCCGCCGGCGGGCTTGGTGCCCATATGTTCGAGCAGGAACTCGATCGAGCGCTGCACTTCGAGCCATCGAACGACCGCACGCGCGTAGACGTCGCCCGTCGTTTCGTTCGCGACGGGAATGTGGCTGAACTGGAACATGCCGAAGGGGAAATCCTGGCGGACGTCCCGCGTACAGCCGCACGCACGCGCGGCCGGCCCCACCAATCCGATTTCGTCCGCTTGCTGTTCGCTCAAGGCGCCCGTGCCTTCGAACCGCGCCAACACGGAGGACTGCGAAAACATCATATCCAACACATCGAGCACTTCTGGTTGCAGCGCTTCGAGGCGTTTGCGAAGTGTGTCGGACAGCGACGGCGAAATATCGAACGCAGTCCCGCCGGGACGAACCAGGTTTCTTCCGAACCGGTTGCCGCAGATTTCGAGGGTAAGATTGAGAAAGTCACCGCGCAGCCGTCCGAGATAGGATGCACCAGGAAGAAAAGCCACGTCGTTGCACAGCGCGCCTAGATCGCCGACGTGGTTCGCGAGACGTTCGAGTTCGAGCGCGATCCCGCGAATGGCGTGCGCGCGCGCGCTCACGGCGACGCCCGCCAAGGCTTCGAGCGCCATGCAGTACGCGGTGGCGTGACCAATCGACGTGTCGCCCGCGATCGTTTCGGCAACGATCGCGCCGCGCGTTCGATTGGGATGCACCAGAAGTTTCTCAGCGCCGCGATGCTGGTATCCGAGCATGATTTCCAGGTGCAAGACGTCCTCGCCATGACACTGGAAACGAAAGTGACCGGGTTCGATCACGCCCGCGTGGACGGGGCCGACGGCCACCTCGTGCACTTCGTCGCCTTCGACACGGTAGAACGGGTAGTCCCCCGGGATGACTTTGTTGGCGTCGAATGGCCCCCACGGCGCCGGGGCGCCTGTATCGGTCGCGTGGTAGCGGAGGGGCTTGAGCCACGGATGGCCAAGCGGCGTCACGCCGTACTGCTCGGCGAGCTCGCGCTCGAACGCCTGCGCCGCGGGCCATTGTTCGGAGATCGATGGGTACTCCAACCGGCCGAAACCATGCGCGGCGCCGAGGTGCGTGGCGCTGACTTCGACAACTCCGTCGGCGTCGTACGCCACAAATGCGTAGACGGTAACGCCGCCATCGTGCGCGCGCCGCCCAAATAGTTGGGCCAGCCTTCCGCCGCGGGCACGGCCATCGAGTACCCACGCGGTGAAGTCCTCGGGCTTCAGTACGGGAAGGTCGGACAAACTCGCATCGTCGCCGTTTCTTAGGACGAGACCCCGCGATGGGTATGCTGCCGCGGCCATTACCGATCTCCTCGAGCCGATGCCAGCGGCGCGATAGCGGACTGGCCGGGCTGTTCGATCGTTTGTGCGGCCGCGACCAACGCCGCGCGCACGCCCGCGGGCTGATACGCGCCGAGTCCGAAACCCGCGACAAGGAGCAGGGCCGCCGGCGCGAGCATCACGGTGCGACGCCACCGCCGTTCGCCCGAATCGGCCCGTGCGAGGTCTTCCGGCGGCGGCCCAAAAACCATGGGCAGCATGGCCGTCATGACGCCTACGAAGACAATGGCAAGCGTCACGCTGAACACGCCCATGACCAACCACTGCGAACGGCCCGCGGCCGCAAACAGAATCCCGAGTTCGCTGAAGAACATGCCGAAAGGTGGAAGCCCGCAGGTTGCGCACAACCCTCCAAGGAATAGGAACCCGGCGACGGGATGGTGGTGCAGCGCGCCGCGAACGTCGCTCACCTTGTTGCTCGCGTAAATCCGAAAGAAGTAACCCGCGACGAAGAAGAGCACGCCTTTATTGAACGTGTTGTGGAGCGCGTGCAGCACGCTCGCGTACGCGCCATCCATTCCGAGCCCCGCGCCGAGCGCGAGTACGCCCATATGTTCAACGCTTGTGTATGCGAATATCCGGCGGTAGTCGTTATTGCCGACGACAAAGATCGCCGCGGTCGCAATCGAAAGCAAACCAAACAGGATGAGCCACTGCGAGGCGAACGCGTGCAGGTCCGCGGCGATGCATACACCGTAGACGCGCAACAGTCCGATGAACGCGCCCAGCGTCACGCCTCCCGAGAGGAGGGCGGCGACATGGGGCGGGGCCTCTCCGTAGGCGTCGGGCTTCCAACTGTGCAGCGGCGAAAGCCCCATCTTCGTTCCGAACCCGACCAAGGCGAGCAGAAACCCCGCGCGCAGCCACGTCACGTCCAGTTCGCGCGCGCGCGCCGTCATGTCGCCAAGCGACAGGGACACTCCCGGCTCGATACCCAGCGTGGCGATCGCGTAGCAAAAGATTCCGAGGAGCGCGAGCGCAATGCCGACCGAGTTCATCAACAGAAATTTCCACGTGGCCTCGAGAGAACGCGCGCTGAGATGGAAATAGATGAGCGGCGTCGACGCCAACGACGCGGCCTCGAGACAGACCCACAGCACGCCGAGGTGTTGGCTCATGCACAACGCGCTCAATGCGGCCAGGAGCGCCAGCATGCACGCGAGAAATCCCCGGTGCGAGATGTGGGACTCCTGGTGATAGCCCACGAAATAGACGGAGGTCGCGAGGAACAACACGCTGATCAGCGTTACGAACAAGTGCGCCAGCGGATCGAGCGCGAAGAAGTACAACGGCCCGCCTTCAACGCCCGGTTGCCACGTCCAGATCGTTATCCCAAGATGACCAGCCGCCCCACCTAAAACGACGGCAAGGCGCAGCCGTGCATAGGGCGTCAACAGGCAAATGCCCGCGGCGGCGGCGGGAACCAGTATTAACAGGAGATGCACGTCACGACTCCTTCAACGTATCCAGCAGGTGCGTGTCCATGTGATCGAACTCCTGACGAATGTGGTAGACGACGATTCCCATGATGAACACCGCGACGAACAGGTCGAGCAGAATCCCCAACTCGACGAGTATCGGGAGTTGTTCGAGGAGCAATAGGCCAAGTATGAATACGCCGTTCTCGACCACGAGATAGCCGATGACCTGTGTGAGCGCTTTCAACCGGCTGACGAGAATGACCATGCCGATCAGCACGGTCGAAATCGCGACGGGCAGAATGAGGTCGGCCGCGGGCGCGACGGGCAGCGTAAGGCGGTGCGACAAACCGAAACTCGCAATGACGATGACCGCGCCGAAGAGGACCGACGACGTGAACCCGAGGAACGGCTGAATCTCCCGGTGGATTTCTCCACTCCGCAGGATTCTGAGAAGAATCCACGGGATCAGAATTCCTTTCAGCCCGATCGCGCCCAGGGCTATCGCCGCGGCATGCGCGCCAACGTTCCCTGAATTGTGCAACTCCAGCAGCACCGGCAAGACGGACAAGACTACGCTCTGCGATGCGAATAGGCGTATGCAGCCGGAGAGGCGGCTCGTTCCCAGCATGGCGAGGTCCAACAGGACGGCCACCATCAACAGCGAATCCACGAGCGTCGAAATCACGACAGGCCCCTCCCCAGCACCAACACCACTGCAAGCGCGGACAGCACGCTCGAACCCGCCAGAAGAAGCGGCACGCGGTTCAACCGCAGGCGCGCCATGACTGACTCGACAGTACCGGCCGCACCCGCCAGCGCGACGAGTTCGGCGAGGCGCAACACCGGATCCACGATATGCAGGGCGGCGGGGTGCGGTATGGCGGCGTGCAAGAGTAACGAGCCCAACAGCGCAAACTTGAGCGACGCGCCATACGTGATGTACGCGAGTTCCGGCCCGCTGTGGTCGAGCACCATTACCTCGTGGATCATCGTGAGCTCGAGATGCGTCGCAGGATCGTCAACGGGGACCCGGCAGGTCTCGGTCAACAGCACGATGAACAGCGCGCCCAACAAGAGCACCATTGCGGGCCCGGTCGTCTGCCACGCGCCGAGGAGTTGCGGCCCGAGCATTTCGTCCAGTCGCAGGCTGTGGGTCGCAACAGAAAGTACGACGAACGCGAGAAACAACGCCGGCTCGACCATCGCGCCGAACGTCACTTCGCGCGACGCGCCCATGCCTTCGAAGCTGCTCCCAGTGTCCATCGCGGCGAGGACCGTGAACATCCGGCCCAGCGCAAGTAGATACGCGAAGAGAATGAGGTCTCCCGAAAAGCCCAGCAATGAACGGCTGGAGAGCACAGGCATGAGCGTGGCCGCCGTTAACAGTGCCGCCAGATTGACGACCGGCCCCGCGCGGAATATCCACGTCGTGGTCGAGCTGTACACCGGCTCTTTGCGCACGAGCTTGTACAAGTCGTAATAGGGTTGCAGCCACGGCGGGCCGGCACGCCCGGCGAACCACGCCTTGGTTTTTACGATCACGCTGGCGAGAAACGGCGCAACGGCGAGCGTCGCCAACAATTCCAATGTCGTTATGGCGAGAGTGATCGCGGTCATTGAGTTTGTCCTGTGGTAACAGTGCTATCCGGCGCAGTGGGGCCGGGAGAAATCCGCGCGCGATGAAACACAAGACCTTCGAGCGCGAACAACAGAATCAGGGTTATCACGATGAATAGGAGATACACCTGGATCGCGCCCCTGCGAAGCGCCACAACCGTATTGGTCACTACAGTCCGAAGGGGCCCCAGCCGTTCGTGTGCGGCGCTCGCGCGTGTGCCCGCCGCCGGAGCGCCGGACCAGGTGAAGTGGCGCCACATTGCCGAGGCCCGGGCGATTCCGCGAAATAGCGGCGCAAATACGTCGTGCTCGGCGAAATCGGGGACGTGCGTCTCGGCGTGACTCGCGCCGGGGAACGGGCCACATGGCGCCGCGTAACGGAACTCCGGCCAGAGCAGCCCGCGAAATCCTCGGATGAGCGGAAGCGCGAACGACGTGGCGGAGTATTGCATGCGCGCTGTGGGATAGCCGTACCCGCAGCCCCACGTGGTCACGCGACTCGGCGTTTCGGCGCGCGACCTGGTTGTGGACGCGATGCGCCGTGCCAGCGCCAATGCCGTGCAGACGCACAGGAAAACAGCGGCCATCCACGAGAGCCGCGTTCCCCAACTCAATACCGAACCGTAAGCGTGGCGGACGTGTTCGATGTCAGTTCCCACCAGCGAACTCGTGGCGCTGTATGTCAGCGGTATCCAAAGGCCGGGTGCGAGGCCGATACACGCGCAGGCGATCGCGGGCATGGCCATGGCGGCTTTCATCGCGAACGGCGTGGCGTGCGCGCTCAACGCGGGATCGCGTGGCGCCCCGAGAAACACCACGCCGAACACCTTGGCGAAACATGCGAGCGCGAGGCTCCCCATCAGCGCGAGCGAGAACACGCCGACGGCGGGCAATCCGCCCGATACTCCGATCGATTGTTGCGCGCCGGTCACCAACCCGGCGTAAATCACCCACTCTCCGACAAACCCGTTCAACGGCGGCAAGCCGCAGATCGCAACGGCCCCCGCGAGAAACAGCAGTGCGTTCACAGGGGTCTTATGCGCCAGCCCACCCAACCGCTCGATGGCGAGCGTGCCGGTGCCGTGGTGCACAGCGCCGGCAGAAAGAAAAAGAAGTCCCTTGAACAATGCGTGGTTCGTGACGTGCAGGAGCGCGCCGCCGTAACCGAGCGCGGCCACCGCGGGCGCGTTTACCGCCTGGCCCAACATGCCCATCGAAATGGCGATGGCGATGATGCCGATGTTTTCGATCGTGTGGTACGCCAGCAGGCGCTTGAGATCGTGCTGGGCCAGCGCGTACAGCACGCCGAGCACACCGCTCACAATCCCCACTGCGAGCAGGATACCTGCGCATGCCGTCGGCAGCGGCGGCAGCCACGTGAGGAGGCGCAGCAAGCCGTAGATTCCCATTTTGACGACGACGCCGGACAGAAACGCGGATACCGGCGTGGGCGCGACGGGGTGCGCCGCGGGCAACCAGATGTGCAGCGGGAAGAACCCGGCTTTCGCGCCGAACCCGAACACACCGAGAAGAAAGATGGCGATCAGGAAGTTCCTGTCTGTGCCACGCAGCGTCTGCGCGATGGTATCGAAGCCGGTTGTCCCCGTCGCCCCGTACACCAGCGCGAGTAACGGTGCGAGGCACAGGCCGGTGGCAAGGTGTGTCGCAATGAGATACATCCACGCGCCGCGGCGCACGTCCGGTCTCTCGTCATGAAATATCACAAGGAGGAACGCGGACAACGTCATCAGTTCCCACCCGATGAGAAACACGACAACGTCGAACGCGCACACGAATACAATCAGCGACGCCACCAACATGCACAGGAGCGCACCGAACCGTTCGACAGGTTCCCGGCCTACGTACGGGCGCATGTACGCGACCGAATACGGCGCGGTGCACACCGCGAGGAGTCCGATGGTCATGAGAAACCATGCGGACAATCCGTCCAACGACAGCGAGACGTGGCCCATCGGCACGGACCACGCGATATGCGTCGGCGCAACGTCGCCCGCGCGCAACAGCACGGGAACGGATGCCGCCAACAATAATAGGCCCCCAATGAACAGCGCCGACATCGATACGACGAGCGCAATGCGCGGGACGCGAGACAGGCACAGCGGCAGCGCAATTCCGATCGACAAAATTGCGAGGCTGGAAATTGCCCAAATCATTTCGCGGACCCGCTCCCGCTCGTCGCGGCTGCGGCTACCGGGCGAGCTTCTGCATCCGGCACGCGAGTATCGGAATGGAAAGGTGTAAACCGCGACTCGGCCAGGAACACCAGGAAGATCGTAGCGACGATGTATACCAAATAGAGTTGCACGCGGCCGTGTTGGAGCGGCCACAGTTTTTCGAAGAATCGTTCTATCCTCAGAAACGAGGGCCGGTACGCGTTATCCAGGGCCAAATCCCGCTGCGCGGTTTCGAGCCGCGCCGGTTCCGGAAAACATCCGCTTCCCAAGCCCGGGAAACGCCGCTGTGGCCGGACGGCTTGCCGGAACGCGGACAACAGAGTCCAGCTATAGGAAGATCCGGTGTATTGCATCGCGCTGGCCGGACGTGCGTACCCGCAGCCCCACGTCGCGGCCTCGCCGCCGCGAGGCAGCGCTCTTCGCGCTCCCCATAGGATCAGCGCAATTACCGCGAACACCAGCAACGGAATCGCGGGTGAGACAGTATACGGTCCGACGTCTTGAAGCGGATTGTCTGACAGCCCGGAGTAGCGCTGCGTCGCCACGCCGAGTGCCGTCGCCACCGCGCCGGGTAACGCGACCACCGCTACGCAGCAGATTGCCAGAAACATCATCGCGGCGTTCATCGTCGCCGGGACTTTGTGCATGCGGATGCTTGTGTCTCGGGGATGGCCAAGAAACGTCACGGCGAATACCTTTGAGAATACGAGCAGTGCGATCGCGCCCGTGAGTGCGAGGACGGTGATCGCCGCTGCGGAGATCCCCGCGTAGGACAAGGGCAAGCTCTCCGAGCCGTGAAGCAGTCCTTTGTAGATCAGAAATTCGCTGACGAATCCGTTCAATGGCGGCAGCGCGCATATGGCCACCGAGCCGGTGAGGAAAGCCAGACTCGTTCCCGGCGCGTACTTTGACAGCCCGCCAAGTCGTTCGATGTCTCCCGTTCCCGCGCCGTGCAACACGGCTCCCGCGGAGAGAAACAGCATGCCCTTGAACAGCGAGTGGTTGAGCGCGTGCAGCAAGGCGCCACTCAGTCCGCACGCGACGAGAAGCGGAACGTGAAGCGAACGGCCCAACATTGCCACGGATAACCCGAGGCCGACGATGCCGATGTTTTCCACACTCGAGTAGGCGAGCATCCGCTTTATGTCGCGTTGTCCCAGCGCATTCAGAATGGCGAGCAGCGCCGTGATCGCGGATAGAAACAGCAATGCCGATCCGCACGATGCGGGTAAGTCCGGCAGCCAGGACACGGTCCGGAACAAACCGTATATTCCAATCTTGATCACGACTCCCGACATTAGCGCCGAGACTGGGCTCGGTGCTACAGGGTGCGCCAGCGGCAGCCATACGTGAAAGGGAAAGAAGCCGGCCTTTGTGCCAAAACCAACAACACCCAACGCGAATGCGGCGGCGGCGACGGCGTCCGCGCCGGTGAACGCTTCCGGAAACAACGCCATATCGCTGCTGCCCGTGCGCGAAATGAACAGCGCGAACAGGGGCAACACGCCGAACGCGGTGCCGAGATGGGCGGCGATAAGGTATGTCCATGCGCCGTACCGCGAATCGGCGTCGCGATCGTTGAGACCAACTAGAAAGAATGCGGAAAGACTCGTCAGCTCCCAGCCGATGAGAAAGACGAGCGCGTCCCCAGCGGCGACGGTGAGAATGAGCGCGGCTAACACCACGCAAAACAGCAGCGGATACGCGCGGTTGTATTCCTTGCTTTTTCCTCCATCGTAGTAGCCCCACGAGTAGACCGTTGCGCACAGGCCGACGGTGCCGATCATAAGCAGGAACCACGCGGATAGTCCGTCCAAAACGAGCCGAAACGTTCCCAATGGAAGCGGCCAGGCTATCTCCGCGGGCAAAGGGTTCTCTCCCGTTAATGTGCGCAGCGCGCCAGCGAGGATTGCCACGCACGCGAAAACACTCGACATGAGCCCCGCCGCCAGCGCGGCCTTTCGCCATGAGGAGAGCACAACGGATACCGCCGCACCGGAGACCAATAGGGTCAGCGCGGCAAGGACCATGTTCATCGAGCGGCGCCCTTCGACGCGTCCACCTTCGCGAATTCCTCTTCGAGCCGCTGCAACTCCGCGAGCAGATCGTCCTGGCTTGCCCGTTTTGCCAACAGCCCGAGGAAGGGTTTGCTCTTCAACGCGAACATCAAGTGGCTTAGCACCAGGAGATGATTGCGTACGGTTGTGCTCACGATAACGAACATCGTGTGTACCGGCTTTCCGTCAAGTGCGCCGAATTCGATCGGCTTCTTCGGGAATGCCACCGTCACTTGTGGCTCGGAAACGCCCAGCACGATCGGGCTGCGTGGGTGCGGAATGGCAATGCCATTCCCGATCGCGGTCGAACACAACGCCTCGCGCGCGGCAAGGACACCCGCCAACTCCGTCCGGTCTACTTCCTCTGGCAGCGGCATGGCGCGGCACACGGCGCTGAGCGCGGAAAGCTTGTCCGTACATTCGAGACTGGCGACGACGCCACCGAGCCGGACGGCGTCGCATAACACGAACTCGTGCGGCTTCTTTCCGTTCGACGCGAACATCTGCGGCGCAACGGCCCGCTTCTGCTCCGCCGCCCACTCGAGAAGCTCGACACGATTCAGGCGCGTCTTGTCCCCAACCGTGTAGCTGGGGATGGCGCCGTCCGCGATCCACTGGCGGATCGTGCGTTCGTCCACGTTGAGAAGTTTGGCCGCGTCCTTTGCGGTTAAATCCATGTTCGGTACTCCGATGAAAAACGGTGTCGACGCGAAGCGTCGTCCCCGGTATTGTGTGTATGCGATAGAAACATTGGGGGTTCTGTTCCGAAAATCGACGGATCACGCTGCCGCCTTAATGCTCGGCGTAATGCGCGTAATCGTCATCGTACCTGTAATCGATCTACCTGCCCCGCCCGTAGGCGGCCAAACTCTCACTCGTTTCGAAGTCGCACTTGCACTACTCGTTACGAAGTTTCCACTTGGACAACTCGTTACGAAGTTTCTACTTCGTAACGCACTCTTGAAAAGCTCCGCTTTGTCCTCTCGATGCTCCGGCACGCCCCGCAAGACGCGTCAGCGGCCGCTCCATTAATACTCCGCGACGACGTTTGGGACCTGATCGGAAACGTGTGCGCCTAACAATCATTCGACAAGTTCGGAGCTTGCGGCTTCTTCGACCGCCAGCATATGGAGCAAGTCCGCCGCCTCGGACAAGTGGCTCATGAAGTACTGCCGCATAATCTCCAGCACGTCCACGAGCATCTGGTGCTTGAGCGAATAAATGACCTGGTTGCCGTCTTTCCGGCTCGAGACGATCCCCTTCGCCCGCAACACCGCAAGGTGCTGGGACACATTGGCTTGCTCCAACTCGAGCCGCTCGAGAATTGCGCCGGCGGAATGCTCGCCCTCCCGGAGAATCTCCACAATGGCCACCCGGGTCGGATGCGCCAGTGCACGGAATATCCCCGCCTTAAACTCTCGCATGGCTCTGTTTTGCATAGCACAAGTATATTCGCAATATCGAATATTTGCAAGTTACTTCAATCCCCTCTGTTGGCGCTGCCGCCGTTGCGTCGTTTGAGTGGGCGAAGCCTCAATTTGCAGAATGGGATTGAGTTAGCCAAACCATTGTGGTGGCGGGATTTGCAGCTCTTCTACGAAGTGTCACGGCGTGAAGACCTACTGGCGCGCGCGCGATCAAATCGTCGAGCCGGAACTCGGCCAGTTCGCCCACGCCAAACCCGACTTGGCCGTCGCCAAGGAAGGTCGTCTCGGCCTGGATGGATTGGATGTCCGTGGCCCCGGCGAGCAGTTGTTTAACGGTGACGACTTCGCGGTCCTCGCCTTCAAGCTCGCCGGAGAGTTCGACGGTGACCTGGTGCCACCGGTCCTGTGGGATTTCCACCGCAACGCCGCCGAGTTCGGTGACCACGTTGTTGTTCCACTCGCGCAGGTAGATGCCGTCGGGCTGGATCACCAACACTACGAATTTGCGTGGCTCGCCGGGATCTCTAACTAGGGCCTCAGATACTGGTACCACACGTTCTTGCGTCCCTCGAAATGGTCTCGAAGTCGATCCTCTACATGTTCCGGATCCCAGACCGCAGCACATTCGAGTTCTTTGCATTCATCGTAGGTCGCAGGAATCTCTTGGCTACCATCGACAGTAATGGTTAGCCTGCCGGTAATTGGATCCTTCTTGAAGAAACGCGGTGTAACGGTCAATTCCTGGGAAAGAGGAACATGCCCGATGATTCGCCAAAGTCTTCTTTCTATAGCATAGTCCATCACCCAAATCTTAAAGATCATTGGGTGAGCCACGATTTCCTCAACAGGCGGACAAGTCGAAGCTCGCAAATCATAGAAACCAAAAACATTTCGAAGTACCCTACCGTAAGCATAAGACCCGTCCTTCAGATCTACTTCAAATACATCGCCTGGCACAATCTTTTGCTTCATCAAACAGTACTCTCCGCGTTAGCCCAACTTCCGCAGTTATTTTTGTAAGTGGTTGTCATTATTGATCGGGTTGTCGAAAGTCTTCACTACATTTTGTGAGTTTCGAGTCGTTGGGG